>CANGWH010000144.1 GCA_947457565.1 Flavobacteriales bacterium | reverse complement strand
TCATGGGGTAAGTGATAATAATTTACAGATTTTCAACTATTTGGTTTTCATTAGATTAACAATCTCTAGTTTCCTGTTTTTTGCAATTCGTGATTTTACGGATAAGCGATGTTAATTTACTTCTTTTTTAACTGTTTTAATTCCAAGTGGTTACCTGTGTTCAATGTGCGGTTTTATACACTCACTGTGAACTTTCATGGTAGACATCACCTCACTTAAACGCGTTGCGATAATAGCGCAATTGCTGGGATTTCGCCGCGTCCGGCATTTCATTAATGATCGTAATCAAATCCGCTAAAACCTCATTGCAATACATGTTCCCCCGGTCCCAAAATGGATTGCGGAAATTATTATTTACCGAATTATAATGGTACACATGTTTGTCTTTAAACGCTTTCACAGAACTTACCGAAGGATTGTCCAACGCTAACTGTTTCGCATAGCTGTACATATCCGTATTAATCCAAATATTCGCATTTTTTACCATCCCAATCGCTTTCTCCATCGGCATGGTTGCCATCGATTTATCCTTGTCCAACGCAATCAACTCGGCGCCCGCATCGGATACCATTTTATACAATAAATCCGATTTTACCGGCATAAACCACGAGCCGTTGGGGTAGGGAACATTCGCCGCTACCGTAATAACTTCCTCACGATCAATGGCCTTGGCCTGCTCCGCCAACTTCAAGTAATCGGTTTTTATTGCAGTATACAAAGATTCGGCCTTGGCCCCGGTTCCCGTAATCCATCCAAACGCAAGAATCCATTCGCTTCGGCCTACTGGGTGGTTTTCCAACCAATTCTGACACCAAATAAACGGAATTTTCTTTTTGGTCATACCCTCGGCAAACTCCTGATCGGCCGGCGTTGTCCAATACCCAATCACCACATCGGGGTTCACACTGGTTAATTTCTCGGGCAACAAGGTGCCGGATTTACTGTATACCTCCAACTTCCGGAAAGCATCGGCAATCCCAGATTCGCTGATGTCTTTTCCCGGTGCGGCCGGTTCCAACCAGGCAGGATGACCGATGTAATCCAAATTATCTACCCCCACAATTCTACCCGCCATCCCCAATTCGGTGAGCATAAAGCTATACGGCGCACCTAAAGAAACAATCCGGTTTCTGTTGTTGATCTTCCGATACCCCGCAACCGAATCGCTTTCGCCCCAAAAAAACTTACCCAATACCGAACTGTCGTTGTTATACACCTCCATGAACGAATCTTTACCCGCTGTACCCAACTTAAATAAGCTGGCGTAATCGTTCTTTTTCCACACGATGTTAGTGACCGCATCGTTTTTTGCAGCTTTTCCACAGGACGAAACCACAGAAATCACCACAGAAACAACCGCAGTAATCGCTGCATGGGTTAATACACTCGATGTTTTCATATTCGGTTGTAAAATTAGACCAAAATATCAAACAGCCGTTAACGAGGTTTGTTTGCTTGCCGAAAAGGTAGGAACTTAGTGCCATGTTTCATCCCATCATTCGCTATCGCTACCACATCCTTTTTGGTTTTTTTACCCTATGGATGCTTTTTTTCGATATGAATAATGTGTTTTATCGATACCGAGTGGCTCAAGAAATATCGGCCTTGGAAGAGAGTATTGCCGAACAAAAAGAAAAAATTGCTCGATTGGAAGTACAAAAACGCGAGTTGTTTGGCAACGAACGGAAGTTGGAACGATTTGCCCGCGAAAAATACCTCATGAAACGAGACGGTGAAGACATCTTTGTAATTGTAGACGATAATCAAAACAAAAAAGAGGAAGAATAATCGGTTTGTTAATTGTAGCCTGTAGGCAACATGTTTATAAAACGACGAAAGTTGTTAATTGTTATTTGGCAAAACTAAAATAGGTTTGTAATCGAGGAAACACAATTCCCATCAATCACAGGTATGAATTTCATAGCACAATCCAGCGACCTGCTTCAGCATCTGCTTACCGTTAACGGAGCAATCATGTCTAAGCCCCTTATCCCCATTCTGGAAAACTTCCTTTTCGATGTTCGCGGTGGAGAATTAACCATCACCAGTACCGATTTGGAAACCAGCATGACAACCGCTCTAAAAGTGGACGCCAAGGAGGATTTCAAAGTAGCTGTACCTAGCCGAATGGTGATCGATATTTTGCGTTCCCTGCCCAGTGATTCGGTAACCTTCAAAATTGATCCATCAACCTTCAGCATCGAAGTGGTGAGTAAAAATGGTCGATACAAAATGGCCGGTCAAGACGGTTCTGAGTATCCCACTATTCCCGAAATTAATGGCGATAACAGCTTCCAAGCACCTGCCAATATCTTGTTGCGTGCTGTGAGCAAAACCCTATTTGCCGCCGGTAACGATGAGCTTAGATTAAACCTAACAGGCTTGTTCGTGGAGTTGAAAGGAGATAAAGTTATCTTCGTTGCTACCGATGCCAATAAATTGGTTCGTTTTACCCGTAATGATATCAAACCAGGGGTTAACGAGAGTTTTATCGTGCCTAAAAAACCATTGAATTTGTTGAAAACAGCGTTGCCGAACGATGAAACGCCGGTAGCGGTTGACTTTAATAAAACCAATGTAGGATTTTCTTTCGGAGACACTAGGTTGATATGCCGATTGTTGGACGAGAAATACCCCGATTATAACGTGGTAATTCCAACCGAGAATCCCAATACCCTTACCATTTCGCGCATGGACTTGTTGAGTTCCATCAACCGTATCAGCATTTTCGCATCCAAAACCACCCACCAAATTCGTCTGAAAATGGCCGGTGCGGAGTTAACGATTAGTGCAGAAGATATCGAAATGGCCAACGAAGCTACCGAGAGAATTCCTTGTGAGTTTGATGGTAACGACATGGAAATTGGCTTCAATGCCAAGTTTTTGAAGGAAATGTTAAGCACCATAGACGGCGAATTTGTTCAGATCCAGTTGTCGCAACCCAACCGCGCGGGCTTGGTAGTGCCCAAGGAAAATGAAAATTCCGAAGATATTACCATGTTGATCATGCCGATGATGCTCAACAATTATTAAGAACCTATAACCTAACCTAATAAATAGAAAGCCGCTT
>CANGWH010000143.1 GCA_947457565.1 Flavobacteriales bacterium | reverse complement strand
GGCACCAATAAAAAATCCTTCAACCGCATTTTACTTTCTCCTATTTCCTGCCATCGATTCAAGGCAATTTCTTTTACACCATCCAAACTCCCAAAGTGCCGCTGATACCGAATAAATAGTTCCATATCGAACATCCAGTTGCTAGAAAACTCTTGTCTAAACAAAGGCTCTATCAACGAATGCTTAAATACCTTACAACCACATTGGGTATCATAAATGGCCAATCCAAAAATAGAATTATACAACGTTATAATAATCCGAGAAAAAAAATGTCTCCGCTCGTTTCTTTGTATGCCGGATCCCAACAATTTAACCCGCGCTCCCATGCATAAGTTATAACCTCCCGTTATAGCTTCTCCCGAAATTCGATAAAATTCATCAAAAGGCGTGGCCAAATCTGCATCCAAATACCCTACAAAATCAAAATCAGCAGATAGCAAATCTAACATTGCCTGCCTAACAGCCCCCGCCTTGCCTCGATTCCGATCCAAATGAACTAAATGAATCCTGCCAAATCGATTAGCTAAATCACCAATTATATCTTTCGTATTATCCGTAGATCCATCATTCACAAAAAACAAATCAACATCCGTATACTTCTGCTCAATAGAAATCCATGTAGCAGTATCCAATCGCTTAGATTCATTATAACAGGGGATAACACAGGCTATTTTCATTGTTTTTTTAGTTTAAAAATTGACCAAGCCGACAGCCCCGGTAAATGAATACCAAGCCTAGAAAAACTTCGCAAAATCAAATAGTCAAAGTACAATATCGATGTAACCAAACGGGTAATTACACCACCACCACCCCAGTGATTTACACCAATGGTAGATCGTTCAACGTCGCCGCCAACTGTCCTAAACTTTTCCAGCAGAAATTGTCCCGTTCTTATCGATAATAATCCCAAAAAGAAATACCCTTTCTCCTTCACCGCCAAGTTGTTCTTT
This sequence comes from Flavobacteriales bacterium, assembly GCA_947457565.1. Classification (GTDB taxonomy): domain Bacteria; phylum Bacteroidota; class Bacteroidia; order NS11-12g; family UBA955; genus JAGKXC01. The sequence goes on along the minus strand of CANGWH010000143.1, from coordinate 2,213 downwards.
TCAGCCAAAGCACCCAACCCACGTAAAGTATACCTGCGATAATGAAGCAAATCGATATCGTGTTGAGAAAAAACAAATTGAAAAGCAGGTACTGTAATATAAAAAGTGAGCGACTTAGCCTTGCTAAAATGATTAATTACCGCCATTAAAAAAGCATCATCCCCATCGATATGCTCTAGAACATCATTAAGTAATATCAAATAATCATCTTTCACCGATACACTTATCTCCTCAAAACTCCGAAAATACTCAACCAACTTACCCTTTTCATCCAATTGCTGCAAATGATCCTCACTAAAATTAATATCTACACCAATAGCACAATTTAATTCCAATTCTCGCTGTAATCGATTAATTACGTATGCATCCCCGCAACCAATATCAATTACACGTAAATTCGTCCCCGATTTGCTAATTATTTTCTTTACATTTTTCTTAATAATCGCATATCTTGCAAGCTCCCACGGATGTCTATTGCCATTTTCTACAATACTGCCATTTTCAATTAAATCCATATCGCCTTCCAAATATAAATATTGAATATCTTGCAACTATAAATTTTATCAGTTATTAGATATTATTATACAAAAAATTGAAATTAACCATCGCCTAATGACAAACATTGCTGTATTTCCTGGAACCTTCGATCCAATAACCGTTGGGCACGAGGACATAATAAATCGATCATCGCCGTTGTTCGATGAAATTATAGTAGCTATCGGGATAAACACAAAAAAAACCACATTATTCCCAATAGAAACCCGCATTGAATGGATACAAAAAACCTTCGCAAATAATCCTAAAATTTCCATACAATCCTACGAAGGCCTAACCGTAGATTTTTGCAAAAAAAACAACGCTAAATTTTTAATTCGTGGTTTAAGAAATGGCTCAGATTTCGATTACGAAAGTCATATTGCACAATTAAATAAAGCCCTCTGGAATGATATCGAAACAATCTTTATTACATCCAGCCCAGAACTCTCCTACATTAGCTCAACCCTTGTAAGAGATTTGATTATTCATCAAGCCGATTATCAACGCTACCTTCCCGCTGGGATTAGGTAGTATATCAGGGAATTAAAAATATTTATTGAGCCTTGACCTCGGCATGCCTATCCAAAGCACGCTTTACAATGTCGCGAATGCTCTGGTAAGAACTGAATTCCTCGGACTTAAACCAATCCAAATCAACGAATTTTACTTCGCTAATGCCCTCCTCTATCTGAGGTTTTAGCGTGGATTTACCCGTGCAATTCATAAAATACCAATGCGTTTCTTTCAACATAATGATATCCTCTTCGTAATAAGCATGGTAACTTTCACCCACCTTCTCACTGATATTGAGCATGTTTATTCCCGTCTCCTCCATTACTTCACGCAACGCAGCCGCCATCCGGTCTTCATGTCGTTCTATCTTCCCCTTGGGCATATCCCAAATACCGTTTCTCTTGATGGTGAGTAGCTGATTGTCCTTGTTAAATACAAGTCCTCCCGCTGCTTGAATTACCGTATACTCAGCCTTAAATTCATTAAAGACCAATTCCGGTTCCGGACAGATTAATCCGAAGTTCATCACCCTGCCATACGTCTCCGTTGACATCAAAATCTTAAAACTTTTGTGCAGTTCATCGTCCCCGATATAGTACAAGTTACTAAGCCCTCGTAACGCACTCGGAGAATCCGCAATCACTAACGCACTTTCGTTAAAGTAGATTTTATAACTTTGCGCACTCATGTCCAATACAAGCGCAAAGTTAGCAAAATTTCTTCTCGAAATAAAGGCTGTTAAACTAAGTCCATCTAAACCATTTACTTGGACCTCCGGAATCCTATCTCCAATCTACTGCGATAACCGCATGGTATTATCATTCCCAGAGGTAAGAACCTTCGTGGCTGAAGAGCTCGCAGCCACTATTTCCAAGGAGTTCCCCTCCGCAAACCGCATCGCAGGCATCGCAACAGCAGGCATCGCACACGGTGCTCTAGCTGCTCATATTCTTAATGCTCCCTACTGTTACGTAAGACCCGAGCCCAAAAAACACGGTCTAAAAAATCAAGTGGAAGGCGAATTACTACCCGGCGATAACGTTGTTTTGGTGGAAGATTTAATCTCTACCGGAAAAAGTAGTTTCCAAGCCGTTGAAGCCGTACAAGCTGTAGGCGCTAATGTGGTGGGCGTAGTAGCTTTATTTACCTATGGTTTTACAAAT
>CANGWH010000142.1 GCA_947457565.1 Flavobacteriales bacterium | reverse complement strand
TGCCGAATTAGCACTTTCGTCCCTACTCTGTGGTCTGTCCGATGGCTTTTCATCGGCTTCTCGTTCGGCGTCCACCAACTCGTCTACCGACCCCACTTGAAGAATGATATCGTTCACATCCGATTCAAAAATGGCTTGTTTTCCCGTTTTCAACTTGTAATTGAACAACTCGGCAATTCGATTTTCGATATCCTGATAAACTTCTGCATCTTGGATACCTCTGCGAAGTTGATCCAAGTACATTTTTAACTGTTCATAAGCAACCTCATCGATGGGAAAAACAAAACCGTTGATGTTTGCATTGATTATTTTATTCATAACTCGTTTTGGTAGGGTTTGATAGTGTCTTTTTTTTAATCTGATTACTGCGAAGGTTAGCTGTTGGCCGGTTTTATGGAATCGGAGCTTTCGTTGGGATTATTCGGAAAATCGGAGCTGGTAAAATCACACCGCTCGGAATGTTGCTCCGCCAATTCTTGTCGGTATTCCCTAAAGTGATTCACTGCATTCGCCAATTGTATCCACGTTGTATCTAGGGATTTTAGGAAATTATCGCCATGGGTGGTTAAGGAAAAGTACTTACGCGGTGGGCCTGATTCGCTCTCCTCCCACTTATATTGCAACAACCCCGCATTTTTCAACCGCGTAAGCAAGGGATACAACGTGCCTTCAACTACAATCATCTCTACCGATTTCAATCGATCAATGATATCCGAAGAATAACATTCACCGCAAGAAATCACCTGCAAAACGCAATATTCCAAGATCCCTTTGCGCATTTGCGATTGGGTATTCTCCAAATCCATTCTTCAAAACTATAGTTTTTATAGTACTATGCAATACATAGTACTATAAAAACTCAAAAAGAATCGACAAAAACCATTCCGGTAAAATACAACTGCTGGTAAAAACCCTATTGAAAATCCACGCTGTAGGGTTAGTGACGTGAGCGACTAGCCATTACAACCAATTTCGGCGTTTGAACCAAAAAAACAGAAAAACCACAATCCCTACCATGGCAATCCACACTGCTAGATATCCGTGCGTCCACCGAAGTTCAGGCATATTGTCAAAATTCATTCCGTAAACCCCAACAACAAAAGTCAGTGGCATAAACAAAACACTAAAAACCGTAAGTACGCGCATCACATCATTGGTTCGTTGGGAAGAGAGCGATAAATATACCTGTAGAAGATGCTGTAAGTTTTCACCACTTTCGTTCAATTGGTTTTGCAGCTTCAATCGATAATCGATCACATCTCGATGTTCCTGACTACCTCTTATACATTCATTTTCATGAAGTTGTAGCAGAATATCGTCCGTTAATTCACACAAACGCTCTGCCACTCCTACCTGTTTCCTTAAATGGTAAATAATCTCAATTACTTGACTATTTTTATTTGCCGTTGCCCAATCGGTCCCAAAAACACTGGGTTCTGGCTTACCCCCAACAAATACCAAATCTTCCACATGGGCCATTGGACTGGCTAATCCATGATTGAAGTCTCTATAACTATTCAATACACCACGGATAATTCTAATCGCCAACTCAGCCGTTGTACCTACTCTTCCGGGAATAACATATTTATCGCGCAAGGCTCCAAGGAACTCATGGGGCAACCGATGTACCGTAATAATGCGTTTTTCATTAAAAAACACCGCGAATTTGGTAGACATGGCCTGAATTGTTGCTTGAGATTCCTCGTTCAGTAATGCTCTGAGTATAAAAAACACCATGCCCTCATCTTCTTCGTATTTCGGCAAATGATCGGGCTCCAAACAGTCGCGTATAAAATGCAAGTTAAGGTTATGAAGATCGTTAAACTCTTGCAGTTCCTGCATACTTGGTTCCAGTATATCAACCCAAGTAGAACCATCATTCAACGCCAATTCTGCAATCTTCATTCAGTAAATATACTATTTCCTTGAAAGAAACGTAATATATAATTGATAACTAAACCAATAATAAATTGACCTTCTTTTAACTATTCTGCGTAACTTTAATCACATTAATAGTTAGACATTCGATGGAACTTTGTAGCACAAAACAAAACTAATTATGTGGTCTAGCATTAAAAATCTATTGGGCGGCGGCACTCCGGCCCCTAGTTTTAAAGAACTTTTACAACAAGGAGCCTTAATTGTTGATGTACGCAGTCCGCAAGAATTCAAAGGTGGTCATATCAAAGGCGCCCTGAACATACCCTTGGATAAATTGGCTACTTCTCTCAGTAAAATACCTAAAAATAAACCAGTGATTACTTGCTGTGCGTCGGGTATGCGAAGTGCCTCGGCAAAAGGCATTTTAAAGACTAAAGGCTACGATGTTCATAACGGCGGGGGCTGGATGAGCTTGAATAACAAAATTTAATTAACCCATAAAAACACAACAATGGCAACTTTTCAAGAAATAATAAATTCGAACAAACCAGTACTGGTTGATTTTGCAGCCGAATGGTGCGGACCTTGTAAAATGATGAAACCCATACTTAAAGATTTGAAAAATCAAATGGGTGATGAAATAATTATAATAACGGTAGATGTTGACAAAAATCAAGCTGCCGCAGCACAATACGAAATCCGGAGCGTACCTACTCTAATGATTTTCAAAAACGGACAAAGTGTATGGAGACAATCCGGGGTGTTACAAGCTGGACAGCTTCAGTCGATTCTACAACAATACAAGTAAAATTTATCCTTCTAAAATAGCGGTAAACTCGAGGCTTGTTTTCCAAACTTCTACAATATTGGCAACCAAATCTGTGGCTATCGTTTCCTCCGCTTCCATGGGATGAACCACATAAAATTGCTTGTTGTACAAATAGGGCTCCTTCAACGCCATTTCTTTAAATAGGGGCGGTAAAATTTTGTTTTTTTCGCCTCTAATTTCACCAAAATTCTTCTTAAAATCCGGATGCTCGATGGCTTTTCTAAAACCCTTTAGGTTAGCGACAATATTGGTCCGGATTCTTGTAAGCGTTTCTTTATCCGGCATGTATACCCCAGCATAAATGGCACAAGATTCCGGGCCGAACTCTACATACAACCCGCCCAACGACATGTTTTTACTGTCCCCTAACTGCAATGCCGCACTGCAATGGGTTTTGTACGGGGTTTTATCCTTGGAAAATCGAATATCTCGATTAATCCTAAATAAGCAATCCGACGCCGATAACGCAGAAAATCTAGCATCTACCCT
>CANGWH010000141.1 GCA_947457565.1 Flavobacteriales bacterium | reverse complement strand
GCCATCGCCATTACCAATATGGGCTGTAAGGATAGTTTCCAACGCGATATTGAAATTTTGGGCAATCCTGATGCTAGTATTAAGGTGAATTCTGAAGATCAGTGTTTAAAAGGAAATGCATTTAAGGTAAAAATGGAATTCCCCTGGGGAGGTGCTGGTGCCTTAACGCATTCTTGGAGATTTGGCAATGGAGCAACCAGTAATTTAGATAGTGTTACTTACAGTTATTCTGCTTTAGGCAAGTATAGAATTTCGCTCGCCGTAAAATCAAATAAGGGATGCGCAGATTCTGCTTGGATAGATGTAAATGTAGTTGAAACTCCTGTTGTGGCATTAAGTAGCAATAGAGATACCGCTTGTTTAGGTGGTGGTAAATTTGATTTTACTGATAATACAACGTTCAGTGGTACTTATGTTTCAAGTTGGGATTTTGGCGATGGAACTTCGGCTAATACGAAAAATGTAAGCGGAAAGACTTTCCTTAATCCCGGAAAGTTTGCGGTGAAATTACGCGTGGTAACTGGCGATGGTTGTATTGATTCAGCTACCAAACAAGTAGAAATAAATGCCGTTCCTAAAGCATTCTTTGTTGTAAATAAGCCGGTGCAGTGTTTGCAAGGGAATAAATTTATCTTTAGTAATGGTTCTAATGGGAATGGTGCCTCAGGTGTTAATTATGAATGGTACTTGAATACGGTACTTATGACAACTGCTAATAATTTACCGGATATTACAGCGCCGGATACAGGTGATTATCGAGTACGATTAAAGGCGATATCAGATAAAGGATGTGCCACGGCGATGGATATGGATTTGAGGGTTAATGAACACCCAGTAGTAAGTATAGTTGGTGGTGTTGCTTGTGCATCTTCTCCAATGAATTTCTCTTCTACGGCCTCTGTTAAAAAAGGTTTTATAGCAAAATACGACTGGAATTTCGGCAATGGTGGTACTGCTAGTCAAGCAAATCCTATATATACCTATAATGCCCCAGGTTCATACAATGTTGTTTTAACTGTTACATCGGATCAAGGTTGTGTGACGTCAACCGCGGCTTTACCTGTAACTGTTAAGGTTAAACCTAAAGCAGATTTTACCTCGAAGTATTTATTGTCTCGTGGATTTGAAACGGATTGGAAATTTGATTTTACGGGTCAGGACGCAGATTTTTATAATTGGGTGTTTAAGGATGGTCAATTTGCTTCAGGCTCCGGACCAATTTTAGCCACTTTTGCTGATACGGGGAATTTCTCTGTGTATTTGCGTGTTGTGAATAGTTCTGGTTGTTCAGACAGTATAACAAAGTATATTTTCCTGAAGCCCGAATTGCTGCGCCATCAGATTAATGCATTTTCTCCCAATGCTGATAACTTGAATGATGAATTTGCTCCGGATAAATTTTCGTTTGGTGTTACTAAATATAGAATGAGAATTATAAATAGATGGGGTGAAATCTTGTATTATACAGAAGATCCGAGAAAGGGTTGGGATGGTTCTGATTCTAAAGGTGGCCAATGCCCTGAAGGTGCTTACACCTATCAGATTTCTTTCCGATATATAGACGGTAAAATGTATACGTTTGAGGGTGTATTGATGTTGTTGAAGTAATCCAGCAGTAAGCAATTTAAGAGAGTTGAATACATAGTTCGTTTGCGTTTATTGTTAAGAGTTAAAAGAAAAAGGCCGCTTTTGCGGCCTTTTTCTTTTAATTGTATTTTGCTAAATTTCGGGTGAAGATTATTTACCAGATAAACGTATTGCTGCTATTTGTTGAGTAACATATACACTTGAACCAACCCGTTATTATTTGGTTGTTTAATGGTTACTTAACCAAGATACGCTTTGAGGATTTTGCTTTTGCTAGATTTTCTTAAGCGACGTAGAGCCTTCTCTTTGATTTGTCTAACTCGTTCGCGGGTTAATCCTACTTTCTCTGAGATGTCTTCCAATGTATGTGCTGCATTGCCGTCCAAGCCGAAATAATATTTCAATACGTCTCTCTCTTTATCGGAAAGCGTGGAAATAACTCGGTTAATTTCATTTTGCAATGATTCATTTAACAACGGCATATCGGGGTTTGGCTCGTCGTTTTGGTCTAATACACCTAATAATGTATTGTCTTCACCTTCCGCCAACGGAGCGTCAATACTTAAGTGACGTCCGGAGGAACGCAAAGCATTTTCAACTTCAGTTAATGGGATCTCCAACGATTCAGCGATTTCTTGGGGAGTGGGTTCGCGTTCTAATTCCTGTTCTAAACGGGCGGATGCTTGGGTGATTCTACCAAGGCTACCAACCTTATTTAAGGGTAAACGTACAATACGACTTTGATCGGCTAATGCCTGAAGGATGCTTTGACGAATCCACCAAACGGCATACGAAATGAATTTAAAACCGCGGGTTTCATCAAATCGTTTTGCTGCTTTAATTAGGCCCATGTTTCCTTCGTTAATTAAATCACCGAGAGTTAGCCCTTGATTTTGGTATTGTTTAGAAACGGATACAACGAAACGAAGGTTGGCGTTTACTAATTTTTCCAAGGCTGCTTGATCGCCTTCCCGAATTCTACGTGCCAATTCAACCTCTTCTTGAGCGTCGATCATTGGAACTTTAGAAATTTCGTTTAGGTACTTGTCGAGCGATTTGTTTTCGCGGTTGGTAAACTGTTTGGAAATTTTAAGCTGCCTCATCTATAAAGTGTAGTGTATTGTTGGAAAATTTGCTTGGTTACTGCGTAATTATTACGAATATATTTAGCCTTGCAAATATACAAAGATTCTACGAAATTGTTTTTAGGAAAAATGGAATAATTGATGGGTAATGGCGGCGACATTATCTGGAATGGTATCAACAAAACGCTCAAGATATGTAATCACTTGAAATACAATAAATGCACCTATATAAGCAATTAATCCATACACAACGAATTGAATTATTGGCCATTTCCAACTACCGGTTTCACGTTTCATTACGGCCATGGTGCTCATGCATTGGAGTGCGAAAGCATAAAATACAATAAGGCTTAATGCGTAGGGTAATCCATATAGCGGTTTGCCGGTATCAGGGTTGATTTCTGCTTGCATTTTTTCGCGTATCCCTTGGGTGTCGTCTTCTTCGCTTTGAAACAAAGTACCCATTGTGCCAACAAATACTTCGCGAGCTGCAAAGGAGGAAATTAAGGCGATGCCTGTTTTCCAATCGTAGCCTAAGGGTTTGAT
>CANGWH010000140.1 GCA_947457565.1 Flavobacteriales bacterium | reverse complement strand
GGTAGGAAAGGGGCAAATATTGTAGCCGTAAATATGTCGGTAGGGGTAGACAATGCATTTCCTTTTGAATTTCCAATCTGGTGTTCAATGTACGATTCCTTGGTTTCGGTAGGTATCATGTGTGCGTCTTCAACAACTAATTTAAATATTGATGTAGATGATCCTAATAAAGGAGATATTCCCAGTTTGTGTCCATCCAAGGGATTAATTGTGGTTTCAAGTACCGATGAAAATAAGAATCGAGCTTCCAGTGGTTATGGTGCGGTATCGGTGGATATACATGCAACAGGGCAGAGCATGTATTTAGCTAAGCCAACCCAAACCCACAGCTATCCGTATGCCATGGAATCGGGAACTTCCTTTGCATCGCCTCAAGTTACGGCAACCATTGCTTGGTTGTACAGCCGAAGTTGTCATTCATACTTAAATCTCTGGAATAATAATCCAGACAGCGCCGTTTCCCTGATGCGAAAGTGGATATTAACCTCCACCCAACAGAATTCAACCTTAACCGGGAAGTCAACCTCCGGAGGATATCTGCAAGTGTTATCGGCATGGGAAAAGATGCATCAGTGGTGTTCTGCAAACGACAACGCCTATTCAACGAAAACGATTCAACCGAAATCCTTGGTTTTATATCCCAATCCAATCGCAAGCGATAAAATGGTACTGGATGGTATTCGAATTAATAACCCCAATCTACAAACAATGACAGATATGCATGCCCGATTGTTTAATGTAGCCGGTAATGTGGTTTCTGATCTTAAAATTGAGAGTTCTTATCTTGGTGAAGATGCATGGATGGTAATAAAGTCCGAGAGCGTTTTAGCTCCTGGGTATTACCAAATTACCCTATTCAATTCTCAAACTCAAGACAACTATTTCTTGCCGATTATTGTTACGGATAACTAAAGGTGTTACTCGTTTTATCGGGGGATATATACAATATCGTTTCTTCTTATAAACAATACGTTTCTATCTTCCTATTGGGTATGGAAATAATAATGAAACTATTGATTCGTTAAATTCAATTTCTTAAATCGTTCGTTGAGAGTGTTGATGTACGAAACTTTCATATCATCAGATAGAAAACTATTCTCAATCCAAGAAATCCAATTAGGGTAAACGTCTTCAAATCGTTTATATATGGCCGTTAACGATTTATCATTAATTTTTAGAGATGTCGCTAATACTTTAAAATCATCTAGATTAAGTTTCCTCTTTTTGCTATTAATATTGAGAGCCGACTCTTCTTTGTCTTCGGGCATCACAATTGCTGTATTGACCAAATCGTAGGCCGGAGAAAGTTCAAATTCACCAAAAGTATTTTCAATGAGAGAAAAGTTTTTCAAATGCATATCGGCATTTCCGGTTAGATAACAGAATAATACCAATTCAAATAGCCTCTGGGCCTCGTATCCTTGATTTTTCGTAAATGTGTAGATAAGTTTCCCAATCTTTTCAACGGAACCGCGGTATTTGTGTTCCGTTAGGTTTTCACTCAATTGACAAAAATCCTCAACGGCAATTTTTTTGCCTTTATTTCTGTCGAAGCGCTTGGTGATATATGCTAAATCCCCTGATTTTAAACGAATCAATCCGTGCTCGGCGGTCCGTATTTTTACCAATCTAGCCAAGTGCATTGTCATATCTTCATTCTCTGGTAGCTCTTTGAAATAGGCACTCGGTGGTTTTAATATGAAATCGCCGTGAAAACCTACAATAGTAAATCTGGAAGGTTCATTTTTGGGCTTTTCAATGTCAAGAGAAAGTTTGGGCTGCACTCCCGTAATGGCTTTGCTCTGAATGACGAATTGTTTGGCAAGTTCTTCCAACTCCTTTAAATCAAAATCAACAATAGGAGCTTGGCTTGTACCAAATAATTTTTTAGTACAGGTTGGATGATAATCCTGTTGACCATTGTCTAACTTACGATAACAAAATAAACAATTGCTCATATGTCGTTTTCTATTGATATGATAGATACACAACCTATGGTATCTCTGCACAGGGTTAATAACAATCCAAAGCGATCGTTTTGGTTTACTTTCCAGTTTTCAAGGGCTATTTTCAATAACCATCCTTCCGGAATTAAACCATCAAAGAAAGGAAATAACACTTTACTTGAATACGCTTTCTGTTGAAGTGGCAAGGTAAGACTAACCGGTTTTGATTGCGCGTTAGCCAAATATTCAGCATTATATTGAAATAAATAGCCTTCATCCGATTCACTCAGCATACCGGCAATTTCGTTTTTGTAATACACCTGCGCTTGTCTCATAATTCATTTTTTTGAACAACCCCTAATTCACTTCCAAACAAGGCTAAAACTTGATTTACTTTATCCAGTTGAACAGTCTGTTTCCCCCTTTCTAATTCTCTAACAAAGCGAAGCCCTACACCCGCTCTTTCAGCCAGTTCGGGTTGTGTGAGCTTGAGTTGCTTTCTTTTTTCTTTTATATAAACCGCAATTGATTTAGCCATATTTGTACCCTAATGGGTTCAAATATACTTAAAATAAATAAAAGTGTACCTCTTAGGGTATATAAATTATTTAAAATAAAAAAGTGTACCCGATTAGGTGCTGTTTTGTGATTTTTCGGGTGTGTAATTGCCTGAATAGGCAGTAGTTGCGACTACCCAACCGGTTTGAAACCTTCGAAGGCGTTTAAGCAGTTTTTGCAGTAATGCATGGATCTACAGAGAGTGGGGCCGAAAGGTGTTTTCATTTCGGTATTTCTGCTGCCGCAATAGGGACAAGGGGTATCGCTTAATACATCCAACTCCAAATACCCTTCAAATCGAGGCGGAGGAGCTAAACCATGCTTTTGTAAAGCAGCCAATCCTTTTTCGCTAATCATGTTGGTGTTCCACTGCGTTTTGAAATTGGTGTTCACGTCAATGTGTGCAATCCCTTTTTCTATTAGTTTGTCCTTCACCAACTGTTCCATGATTTTTAAAGCCGGACAGCCACTAAATGTGGGCGTTAATTCTACCCAAACGGATGCTGGGTGATCTTCTGAATGTTGTTCTACCCGAATACCGGTAACAATCCCGAGATCCACGATAGAAATCGTAGGAATCTCGGGATCCATTACCTCCTCAAGCCAAGCTTGTATTTGATCTTTGTTTAAATTCACGGATAGCATTGTTTCGTTAACGGCGTATACTCTGCGGTTGGATTTTACCAATCAGCAGCAGGGTCAATTCGGAAAACTTCCGACATTTC
>CANGWH010000139.1 GCA_947457565.1 Flavobacteriales bacterium | reverse complement strand
TTGGATCATGCAGGAGAGCAGGCGGAGGCAGGGTACTATCGTTGCAACTTCAATACATTGAAATGTAGGGTGGAGTTAAGCAGCGGCGATCGCGTGGGATACCACCGTTACACGTTTCAGCAGAAAGATACGGTGTACTTCCTCATTGATCTTCAGCACCGCGATAAGGTGTTGCAGAAGAGTATTTTGCCTGTGGTTTTGGATCAAAAAAACAAACAAGACAACAATGGTTCCCCGTCTATTAATGCAAATATTGTTGGAAATAGGAGGTTAGAAGGATATCGTTTTAGTAAAGCTTGGGCCGATAATCAGCAGCTATATTTTGCGATGGAATTTAATTCCGATATCGTTTCTTATCGGTATTCATCGGATGGAAATCAATTGGTGGTGGGGTTGATTCCAGCTTTCGACAATCAAGTGCTATTGGCCGTTGGTATTTCTCAAACCTCGATTATTGGAGCTTGGGCCAATTTGTTTTCTGAACTGAAGTTGAGTTTGCCCGGACAGAAGCCTATTAATTTGGCAGGTTATTTTATTCGGGCCAAAATACAAATTTCAAAAATGCGGCGGTTGTACCCAAATCCCGAAGATCAATGGTTGCGAACCCATGCTCGAACCGAGACTGCATTTGGGTGGCAATTTGAAAGCACGGGTTCAGGGTTAAAGCCAAAAGGGTTGCAGTTTTATGTGAATGCCGGAGCAGTAGTTGATAAGTCATTTTCGAGTAAAGTAGATTCTGTGTTGCAGTTTATTCCCGAAATCGCCAAGCAACAACCTTCTCTGACATGGAGTTTTGACGATAAAAAGCAGTCAGCTCAAGAAACCTGGGACTTGGAATTATCGAAAATAAAGGTAGACCGACCTTTGGTTCATCCGGTAGGCAAGGACATGGGGGGGTGGACAGCATTGGAATCGCCTGGGGATCAGAAAAACAATAAACTAACCATATTTTACACTGCGTTGTACCATACGATGATTCATCCTTCGTTGTGTTCGGATGTATTAGGTTGGTACGCAGGCAGGGGGGAAGACGCGTTGTATAAAACGGATTTAACGGAGGATCTAAAGCCTCGATATGAACGGAAGGTTCGGGTAGTTGATCACGATGTCTACAATGTGTATTCGTTGTGGGATACCTACCGTGCGTTGCATCCCTTGCTCACGTTGATTGATGCTCCTCGCACCCTGAACTTTATCCGTAGCATGATGTTGCAGTACGAAGATGCGGGTAGATTGCCTGTGTGGGAGTTGAGTGGTTGCGAAACCAATTGCATGATAGGGTATCACAGTGTTTCGGTAATTGCCGATGCTTGGATGAAAGGACTTCGGGATTTGGATGATGTTAAAGTTGATCAACGAACTGCAAATCCTAGAAATAACAATGCCAAACGATGGTTGCAAGCTATGGTGGTAAGCGCCCGAAAAGATCATAATCCTTCCACTATTTTAGGTGATAGCCTTGGAAATTTGGGGTATTATGGCATCGAACATCGGGCCGAATCTGTTTCTAAAATTTTGGAATATGCCTATGATGATTGGTGCATCGCACGGATGGCGGAAGATTTGAACGTGATGGATTTAGCCAAGGAGTTTTATCAACGCAGCGAGCGTTGGCGTAATGTTTTTGATGCCACTATTGGATTTATGAGACCCCGAACTAATGGGGGGTGGCATTTTCCTTTTGATCCTAGGGAGGTAAATAATCATTATACGGAAGCGAACGCTTGGCAGTACAGTATGTATGTTCCGCACGATCCCATGGGTTTGATAGATGCGTTGGGTGGGGAGAAAGCAGGTATTAAACATTTGGATTCTTTATTTAAAACAAGTTCGGAAACAACGGGCAGGGATCAAGCCGATATCAGTGGTTTGATTGGCCAATATGCGCACGGAAATGAACCGTCACACCACATGGTTTATTTGTATAATTACTTGGGCCAACCACAGAAAGCACAATCCCTGGTTAACAGAATTTGTTACGATTTCTATAAAAATGCACCCGACGGATTAATAGGTAACGAAGATTGCGGTCAAATGAGTGCGTGGTATGTAATGAGTGCCATGGGACTTTACATGATTGCTCCGGGGTCTAATTTGTATGCAACGGGGTCACCGCAATTTGGGGAGGTAGTTTTGAACAGGAGTCAAATGGTTGGATTTAATCCTTCGTATGATGGTAAAACAGATAAAATTATCAATGAGGAGCTTATTCTGAGAGTGGCTCAGGATGCTAACGGCACAGGAAACCCGTTGGCAGTTAAATTTGGAATCCGACCCGAAGGTAGCAAAGGCATCAGTGCAGACGCATCGGATTTTACGAATTTGTTTGTAGGGCATTCGGATTTATTGACCTGGGATGCTTTGGTATTTGTGCCGGTTTCTTCGGAACAGCGGGATAAAATGCTCATCAAAACGGTAAAGCAAAACATAAAATCGGATTATGCACCGGGAGTTTTATTGCAAGGGAATCGCGTGTATCAAGATAGCCATACCATAGAGGTTAAAACGTTGAGCAATTGGGGTGGTAGACTGACCCTTCGTCTCATGGGGGATGGGTTGAGGAATATTTCCTTTAGCGAGAAAGCCGTTGCCACACGGACATTTCAGCAAGCATGGACGGAATTTGAGTTTTTGGTATCGGCCGAAACGTTTTATATCCATCATTACGGTGGACTAACCGTGATGGCCAAATTAGATAGCACGATTATGGTGAGCGGGTTGCCGGGTTCTCGGAAGGGTGGTACGTATGGGAGCAGTGATTGGACTTATGGAGAGTTTAATCCTATACCTAACAATTATTCCATCAAATTGAGTAATAAGTACCAAGCGCAGTACACCGGTGGGGGCGATAGAGCGTTGTTGGATGGAATTCGGGGTGGGTTGGAATGGCGTGCCGGAGGTTGGCAGGGATATTACAATAAGCACCTAATTGCTACGATTGATATGGGAGAACCAAAATCGGTAAAACGAGTTTCGATTGGATTTTTACAGGATTCCAAAGCTTGGATAATTTTCCCCAAGTACGTTGAAGTGAAATTTAGTAAAGACGGTATTCAATGGACAAATGCGATGGTTGCTGTTCAAAATTTTTCAGCCATGGATGAGCGGGTACAAACATTAGAGCTTGATTTTCAATTGGATAAAAATACGTTAAAAGGTTTGGGTTTGCGTGGTGCTAAGGCAAATCAGGTGCGATATATCATGCTAGTGGCGGAACCTTATGGTGCATT
>CANGWH010000138.1 GCA_947457565.1 Flavobacteriales bacterium | reverse complement strand
TAAAAACCTTCAACGTCTGTTCAGCCCACGAAGCCTTCCACCAAAAATGGATCTGCCGAACAAACTTCCCGCCATTACTGAACATTTGGGGGTTTTTAAACAACGCTAACCGTATGCTATCATCTACATCGGCCATAAAAAATCGCAGGTTATTCAAGCCCTTCTTCCAATGAAATTTCATGGGCTCACCAACCGGCAATTCCCGCTCCCATCCATCTATTTCAACACCAAAATTTTGAACCGCTTTCAACTTTGAATCCGTAAGAATAAACCTTGGATCTAGCACCAACTGCTGGTACTCAGGTCGCATTACCGATACCATCGGAAAAACCCCAAACGCATACTTCTCGGCAACATCACTCGCATGCCAAGGACCCCTCTTCTCAAACCCCGAACTGTCCTCCTTAATACGATACCCTCCCCGCAACCAAAAAGAATCCGTAAGCTGAGCATACGTAAAATCTACTACCAACAATGGCACGATACCCCTTCGCAGATACCCTTGAGTCCACACCTGAAAACTGTCCCAAGACCCCTCCTGAACCGCTGAACCCACCTTGCCATATTCGTACAATTTCCATAATTCATACGCCTGATTCAAATCAATGCTATCATCCCATAACCCCAACGAGCCATCGGAAAACTTCCTAAGATCCATGCCCGTATTGGATAACTCAACAAATCGTTCCTTGCCCGTTTTCTCCAATCCCAAATCGCGATACACCGAAGATCGCCAACCAAAATACGCATCCTCCACACCCGAGAATCCCAAACCTTGAGCATTGCCCACGCAAATACCTCCCAAAATTCCTAATAATAATAGTAGTGTTCGTTTCATAATGAATAAAATTTATTGAAACAAAACTCCTGAAAATCAATGCCATAACCTTGGTGAATTCCGCAAAAACACCCTACCCCCAAATCCAAGTTTTGCAAAAATCGCAACAACCATAGGTGACACCCCACCCCCCGTTGTACTAAACGTAAATTTTAATACAATACACCATGAGAATGATCGAAAGCTTTACGCAACTACTACATCAAAAAACAAAAAGAAAAGGAATGAAAACCGCTGCCATCGTGGCCGACCTCTTAAATATATCCGAAGATGCCGCCTACCGCAGAATCCGAAACCCAGAATCCCTCCGAGCCGTGGA
Source organism: Flavobacteriales bacterium (assembly GCA_947457565.1). Classification (GTDB taxonomy): domain Bacteria; phylum Bacteroidota; class Bacteroidia; order NS11-12g; family UBA955; genus JAGKXC01. The sequence continues at coordinate 2,093 of CANGWH010000138.1, read as the reverse complement.
ACTCGTTGTACTCGCCAAGGAATTTAATATAGACCTTAACACCCTCATCAACCTCGGAAACAACTGGTTTCAAGGCGAATTCAAACAAATAAATCAACAATTCACCCTAGACAACCTCTTCACCGATATCAATTCCATGCTGCAAAAATGCATTGAACGACCCAACTCCTACATTGCCTACGGAGCCAAAGAAATACCCCTGTTTTACTACTTCTGGTTCCCAGCCTTAGCCGCATTCAAAAATTTTGTATGGCAACGAGATTTCCTCAACCACCCAGAACTTAAAAATCAATCGTTCCAAGCCTCCCTCTGCCCCGTAAATCCAAAATTCCAGTCCATCGCCTCCCAATACCTGCAACTTCCCTCCGAAGAAATCTGGAGCTACGAAACCCTGTTCTCAACCCTCTACCAAATCAAATACTACCAAGAATCCGGATTGTTTAAAAATCAACACGAATTTCAAGCCGTAATGGACGATTACGATATGCTCATCGAACACATCCACGAACAAGCCTCCATCGGCAAAAAAATGCACCCCATCCAATCCTACCTCCAAGGCGGGGATTACAAGCTATACTTTACGCCCCTGGTTACCAACGACAATACCATCCTATTCAAAACTACCCGCGAAAACGTAGCTTGGGTAGTATCCCAAATGTGCGGTGTGATGCAGTCCGATTGCGCCCATTGGGTAGACGCCTCCCAAAATTGGCTGGAAACCTGCAAACAAAACGGAACCCTCCTCAGCATCAGCGGCAATGGACCCAGAAATAAATTCCTCCGACAAGAATACCATGCTAAAAAACGATTACTCGGCCTCTAAAACTGCTAAAAACGCTACCACCCACCTCATCCCAAAAACACAAAATCCATCGCCTATTAGATAATTATTACCTTTGCTCCGTGAGCGGCATTTTATACCTTATTCCTACCCCCATCGGAAACTTGGGCGATATCACCTATCGAGCCGTAGAAACCCTGAAATCCGTGGATTACATCCTGGCCGAAGATACCCGCACCTCCAAAGTGCTCCTCAATCATTACCACATCGATACCCCCTGTCATTCCTTTCACCAGCATAATGAACACCACAAACTCAATGGAATCATTAATGATATAAAAAATGGCAAGTCCGTGGCTCAAATTTCCGATGCAGGAACCCCAGGAGTATCCGATCCCGGTTTCCTCCTCACCCGTGCCTGCCTACTAAATCAACTGCCCGTAGACGTACTTCCCGGTGCTACCGCCTTCATTCCCGCACTACTAAAAAGCGGCTTCGCCCTCCATAAATTCACGTTCGAAGGATTTTTGCCGATGAAAAAAGGTCGACACACAAAACTCACCGAAATCGCACACGCAGACCATACCACCGTTTTCTACGAAAGCCCGCACAAATTGCTTAAAACCCTAGAGCAATTAAGCGAAATTGTCGATCCTCAAGAACGAAGAATCTCTGTCTCTCGAGAACTTACCAAAAAATTTGAAGAAACCATTACCGGTTCCTTGGCCGATGTTTTAGCCCATTTCAAAGCCCATGCTCCCAAAGGCGAATTTGTAGTTACCGTAGAAGGTATAAATTCGTAACCATTCGTTAAACTTAGCCCAAATTTAATAATCGAAATTCGCTCCCTCATGCCGATAATCGCCGTAATACTCCTTCCCGCTTTGCTGTTTTGGCTAGCCTGGTACCCCATGCAATTCACCCAGTTGCTATTTGTGGCCTTATTACCTTGGTTAAATTATGCCCAACTCAACAAACAAAGCTCCTTCCTTAAATATTACGGAATTTTATACCTCTCCCTATTGGGCTTCAACATCACCACCACCTGGTGGGTATGGAACTCTTCCCCGGCCGGTGCCGTAGCCATGCTTGCGCTCAACTCACTGTTTATGCTGCTGCCCTTCACCGCCTTCCGCATTACCGCCAAACGGACCAATAACAATACCCAAGCCTTCGCCGCACTCCTAATTACTTGGTTAACATTCGAATACCTACACCATCGTTGGGATCTTTCTTGGCCTTGGCTAACCCTCGGCAACGGTCTCGTAGGGCTGCCCAATTTTATTCAATGGTACGAAATCACCGGAACCCT
>CANGWH010000137.1 GCA_947457565.1 Flavobacteriales bacterium | reverse complement strand
TAAAGGGTGACCCGTTCCCATGCTACCAAAACCACCGGGATTTAGAAAAATCTAACTGTTTTTCTTATCACATCGGGATGTAGCGCAGCCCGGTAGCGCACTTGCATGGGGTGCAAGGGGTCGTGAGTTCGAATCTCGCCATCCCGACCAAGTAAAATCAAGGCCTCAGAGAAATCTGAGGCTTTTTTAATTTTGACCGGTTTACATTTTCAGATTGGAAATTCAATTGTTGAATAATTTGTATTTTATAGAGATATGCTGGAAAAAATGCTAACAATAAACCCGCTTAGTCGCTTTAATTTGACCCCACTTCGTCGAATCTACTGACATCCAAAAATCCTTAATGTTATCGTAGTTTAAATCTATATTATTCATTATGGATTTGTCTCCATAGATTATGGCTATTTCAATCCAGCGAAGTGGGATTAGTTTATTCGATTATTCCGTTCCAACTTATGTTGTAAAATCAAATTTCAACTTCCATGGAAGGGCATTAATGCGAGCCTTTATTTTCAGTATTTCTTCAATCACCTTATCAAAACTTGGTGCATCTTGTTCATAAATCATCTGCTCTTTTAGGGTATTATAGTCTGCCTTCCAATCGATTATTACATCATCCGGGGGAATTGGATTTATACTTTCAGGTGCATGTAATTTGTAATCAACACCTCCAACTTTATTGAATTTTCGGCGATGATATACAAGGGTTTGATATAGATTCGGATTCTCAAGCGCTTTATCAATAAATCCGGTCATAGCTAGTTTAACAATGTCATAAAGGTGGCGACTTAACCTATCAACCCGCATTTTTTCTTTCGGTCGCTGAAATTCCTCGTGCAACAAAAACACTTTCTCTAGAAATGTGCGTTCTGGATTAACTGTCGGGATGGCAATAGCAGGCTGGGCGAATTCTTGATTTGGATATTCTTCATCCAACAAGGAAGCGAATGATTGAATGGTAAAAGGTTCCTTTAATGACCTGCTGCCAATTTCAATTTTTATTGGAGGTAAAATGTACCCTGGGGATTCAATAACATTAGGATAGTGCACAAAGATTACCCTGTCGCGGTCGTTAGCATCACCTGCTTCTAATTCCAATAGCACACCAGCTTCCATAAAGCCTTTTTTGATAAAGAGTTGATTAAGCTGTGACAGTAGGATTGTGTCAATATATTCCCCAGCCTTTTTGCGAAGGATTTTTCCTTGGTTTGTCGTTAATTCTCCCTCAAATCCGAAAAACTCTCTTCCAACTGCCAGGTCTATATCCTCCGAGAACCTTTGTATGAGTTTCCATGCCTTGCTAAGCGAAGTGCCACCTTTAAAGACCAAATGCTCTTTTAGTTCAGTTTCAAATAGCACTGAAAGGGTTTGCACAACCCACCAGTCCTTTTCTACTACATAGGCGGACATGCCTGTTTTTTCCGCTATCTGAGAATAAGCGCGACGCTTGGTTTCCTCCGGTACTTTGAGCCATTCAATCATTGGTATCTGCTTTTAGTGCCTTACGCATAATAATCCTAATCCATTCCGGTGCCAGTTTAATGTCATGCTCTAGCCGATAAGGTTCTTCCTTTTTAAGTTGTTCAAGTATTATATGTATTTCTCCATCTATAACCTTGTCCTTGCCAATCTCTTTTAATGCTTGTATTACCAAGCCGCTTATTTTGCCAATGGTTGCGAGATTTTTAGGACTAGTCTTCTTAAACACTATTTTTCTTCTTCCAAGGTTTATTGTACGGGCTGTTCCATCTGTTAGATAAACCACATTCACTGGAACCTGCGTGGATAACCCTAGTGCATTCATAGCCATGGCACCGGCAGGAATGATCTTCGCTTTATCCCTCCTTCTTATGGCTTCTGCTATGGCTTCTGTACCTGGTCTAACAGCCCCAAGTATAGGATCTTTCTCAAGTCGGGCATATATACCTCTTGCTACCCGTACTATTTCTCCACTTGCCGCTAAACGTTCTAATGCCTTAGATACAGCTTTAGCAGTACCATATGTAAGAAAATCATCAGTAAAATACAGCGTACCCCTCCTCGCTTTACCTATTTTAATAAGTACTTTATCATCAATACTTTCAATGGCCATATATTATTTATTATGTCGCAATTATAGGCATTATTTGCGACATAATATCCTCCATTAATATCTTTATTTGTATCTTCATAATTATCAAACATACTTACGTAATCTGTTTTGCTAAGTGTGGGGAAAACGCAGAAAACAATCCCTTTTCGTCATTGTCCATGACACCTTGCTTGGAAATATTTAACTTGCTACCCAATTGTTGCATAGACATGCCTATGGCTCTACGGATAGATTTTCCGTGAATTTTATCCAAATTGTTATTAAATTCACAATTGTATTAATTCTTGAGAAGAGTAATTCATCCGAACGAAACAATATTGTCTGGGAAAATCAACCATAATGATGATTAATCTATTAACATTTGCAATGCTCAGTTTTTTTATTACCTCGGAAAACTTTAGTATTGAAAAACCTACTAATTGCAAGGTAACACGCTATCAAAGAATCGACAAAGGGTACCATTATTCACAAGATATTTTCACCTATAAATCGACTTTTTATAGACCAATTATAACCGCAGATTATATTAACGATACGCTTATTTCTGTTTTGGTATTTAAATCGGAAGGGAAAATGAATTACAGCAAGGCAGACATAGAAGCCGACTCGTTGCTTTTTCAGATGCTCAATATACCTCTTAATCGAAAAATCAACACAATTGAAAATCAGGTGATTGATAACGGGAAGTCATATCAAATAACAGGATCAATAAAAGACAGTATTTACTGTTTGCAAAAAGATACGCTCATTCTATACATTTTAGATTAAAACATCTTTAATAGGGAAAAAATAAAGAGATTTCTTGACTTATCAAATCTATAGGTAAAGCAATAACTTGACATAAATCTTGAGTAAAACACCTGAATTCTATTAAATTCCGACAGAAACTTATCGGTATCCATTAAAATTCCGACAGTTACGCACTAAACTAAACGCTCGTGGGCACAGGAATTCCGCGGTGATGTCGGCTCCATAATCGGTACGGCAACCAGGCCAAGAAAAACAGCCCCAAAGCAACGATATCCCCTTGAATAATATACCAAGGCCAAGGTCCCAATATATCGAGTATGGATGCTGTTCCCGGTTTACGTGCTAGATAAAAGTAATTGGCTATATCACCTACCAAGAAGTTTATAGCAATCACCGAAACCGCAAAAATCTGCAACACCCCATAAGCC
>CANGWH010000136.1 GCA_947457565.1 Flavobacteriales bacterium | reverse complement strand
TTTGATTATCAATTTTGGCGAATAATAATTTTTGGTGAGTGGATGAGTGTGTTTGGGATTGATTTTGGAAATAGAAACTAAGGTTTTTGATTTTACTGGTAAGCGTTTCGTTTTATCCTGAGAACTCTCCGAGATCTTTTCGTGCTACGGAGTTGGCTAAGGAATTGTGTAGGCAAGGGCATAAGGTGCTAGTTGCGGGGCTTGATATTCCCGGTGAGGGAAATACACAGAGACAGCGATTACTGGAAGAATATGGTATTCAATGGTTTAGTTTAGGAAGCGGTGACTGGTCTACGTTGTATGAGCGTTGGCAGCAAGGTGGGAGAATAAGCTCATTGGTGGCGAGATTATTGGGTTATTTTGGCGAGTTTCCGAGTATCGAATGGTATTTTAAAATTCCCAAGAGGTTAGTAATACCGGACGATGTAGTTGCGGTAATTAGTATAGCGAAGCCGTTTGCGGTACACTGGGGATTGAGCAGATTAGCTAAAAGGGGTGCATTGAAGGATAGGGTATGGGTGGCAGATTGCGGCGATCCATTTATGTTGAGTACGTTGAATGTGAGGAAGGTTCCTTTTTATTTTTCGTATTTGGAGAAAGCCTTTTGTAGGCGATGTGACTTTATAGTTACGCCTACGGAGGGGGGATATAAAGGATATTATTCTGAATTTTGGGACAAGATAAAGGTGATACCTCAAGGATTTAATTATGAGGAGGAGCGAGTGAAATTGGGAGAATATACGGAGAATGAGGTATTAACTTTTGTGTATGCGGGGGCATTTTTGCACAAGGGCAGGAATCCGGCTGCGTTGTTAAAAGTATTAAGCGATAGTGAGGTTGATTTTCGATTTTATATCTATACTCAACAACAATATTTAGTAACTCCGCATATTAAACCAGGCGATTCTCGTTTTATTGTTCGAGGAATTATTCCCAGGGATGAGATTATGCAGGAGATGCGGAAAGCGGATTTCTTGATTAATATGATGAACGGTACGAAGGTGCAAATGCCGAGTAAGTTGATCGATTATTTTATAGTTGATCGGCCGGTATTGAATATTGAGGATGATGGGTTGTATGGGGGTGAACGATTGGTGTTAACGCAGTTTTTAGCGCGGGATTATCGAAGTAAGTTTGAGTTTAAAAACATGGAAGCCTACAGAATATCTAATGTTTGTAAGGGTTTTGTGGAGTTATTGGAATGTAAGTAAATGCTTAGGAGCGTAAACTTGTTAATTAAATATAAATAGACTTGGCGAAAAGAAGGAGTGCGATTCGCGATCAGTATTTCCCGTTTATATTATTTTTAGTATCACCGATATTATCGTTGTTTATTGCGTTAAAAGAATCCAAAGCTACATGGGCTAAGAATATCTTATGGATGTTTGTGGTGTTTTTTGCTATGTCGTTGGCTGTAATCAATGACGATTGGGATATTAGCAGGTACATCCAACAATTTAAAGATTATAATACTACTGGAATTTCATTTGCTGCCTTTTGGGAGGATATTACCACCAATTCGCCGGATTTTTTACAACCATTGATTAATTTTTTGGTTTCAAAAATTACGGGAAGTACCATGGTTATTCTGACCATTTATGGAATTATTTATGGTTATTTTTTCTCTAGGAATATCTTTTTCGCTATTGAGTTTATAGGGGAAAATTTAGGCAGGGTTACAGGATTAATATTATTTGCTGTTGCTTTTATAATAAGTATTATTGATTTTAATGGATTTCGTTATTGGACGGCCAGCCATATGTTCATTTATGGGCTAATTAATTATTATCTAAAAGACAGAAAACAATACGGTGTATTTTGGATATTGTTAACCTTTACCTTGCATTTCTCATTTTCGTTAAATGTTATTGTATTTATCATCCATGAAATTGCCTTGCGACGAAGGGTTGTTTTCACGTTAATTTTATACGTTATAACCTTGAATTTGGGTAAGGTGGGTATAGATAAATACATGCCCAAGGAGATGATGCCTAAGACATATCAGACAAAAGCCAAGGATTATACGAGCGAAGACAATATGAAGCAAGTTCAGGAGATTGAATCTGCTCAATCCATTAATGGTTATGTAAGTTGGCCGTCAACCGCCTTGAAGTATTTGAATTGGTTTACGATTTTGATATTGCTGATCGAAATAGGGTACCGTGGAAAGAATTTTGAGAAGTCGGAAATGCTATCGATGATTTTCTTTTTTGGTGCGATTGCTAATTTAGCTTCTACGAATAGTATTTCGGGCGCGCGGTTTTTAGCGGTTTTTAGTGTAATGTTTTATATATATTTTATGTTTATATATAAAGATTTGATACAGAATTATTATTTTAAAATATTTACAGAATATTATAGTTGGGTTTTTGTGGTAATTGGGATTGTAAATATTCGGAGATTGTTTGACGTATTGGGATTTTCGGCGTTGTTGGGAGGGCCTGTGATACGGGCATGGATGCCGGAGGACATTCCGATTATTGATGCATTTAAGTCGTTTTTCCCTTCGTTTTAGTGGAGTTAGGGTTATTGCATAGTTTGATTGGGGCGAGGGTGAAGGAGCCTGTGGTGCTGTTTCAATCGGATGATTGGGGTTTTAACCGAGTGGGATCCCAAGCAGCGCTGAAGGAGTATTGTGGTGGTGGGGGTGAAACCTTGCAAGGAAATATGGCGTTGAAGGATGCTTTGGAGACGGAGGAGGATGTGCTGTTATTGAAGGATGTCTTAACGGAGGGAGGTGTTCGCGGTGCGGGGGAGAATGCAGCGGTGTTTACGTGTAATGCGGTGATGGCGAATCCAAACTTTGAAGAAATTATACGCGTTGGTGGAGCAAATTTTGTGGCGGAGGATGTTCGGGAATCGTACCAGAAAGTCTATGGACACGGAGTGGGGGGATTTTCAACCTTGGTGGAAGGCAATCGACAGGGAGTTTTTGATATCCAATTTCATGCTTGGGTGCACCTACAATACGGAGCATGGTTGCAGGCCTTGAGAGATAGAGATGCGGAAGTTTTGAGGGGCGCCGAATTGGGAATTTGTGGTGTGAGCAGTGCTTGGGCAAAACGGAAATTGGGCAGATCCAATTTTTTAGCGGCCTTGGATTGGCAACCAACGGATGAAGGTTATTCCCAGTTATTGGAATCGTGGAAACACGCTTTTAACGGTTTTGGTGAAGTATGGGGAAAGCAGGCCACGTCGTTTATAGCACCTGCCTATATTTGGCCCGAACGAATGGAAACGATGTTGTTGGACCAAGGATTGGTATCGGTTCAAGGACTACCCTACCAATTGGTTCCAAAGGGCGGGGGCAAGTTTGGAAAAACCTATCGAAGCATTCGCAGGAACCGAAAAGGGGTGCGATACACA
>CANGWH010000135.1 GCA_947457565.1 Flavobacteriales bacterium | reverse complement strand
TGCACACCGCCGATGTAACGGTATAATGGCAAACCAACCTCGTCCGCCGCAGCATGGGCCGCAGCCAACGACACGGCCAACATTGCATTTGCACCCAAATTTGATTTGTTATCGGTAGAATCCAAATCAAGCAAAGCCTGATCAATTTCGTTTTGATTGGTTACTTCAATTCCCTCAAGAGCATCAGCAATGATGTTATTTACATTATCAACCGCTTTTAATACTCCTTTTCCGAGATAAAAATCCATATCGCCATCGCGCAATTCCACGGCCTCATGAATTCCTGTACTAGCGCCCGATGGAACAGCAGCTCTTCCGAAACCACCATCATCGGTAAATACTTCGGCTTCAACGGTTGGATTACCTCTGGAATCGAGGACTTGTCTGGCTTGAATGTGGGTTATTTCGCTCATGGGGTTATGATTTATGATTATCGATTAAACTAACAAATTGATCAAACAGGTACCAAGAATCGTGCGGACCTGGTGATGCTTCTGGGTGGTGTTGAACGCTAAAGGCAGGTTTATCCAAACGCGCAATACCTTCTACCGTATTGTCGTTTAAGTTGATATGCGTTAACTGAATAGTGTCCGATTTAGATTCGTCAAATCGCACCGCAAAACCATGATTTTGGGAAGTGATTTCACTTCTTCCCGTAACCAAATTCTTCACGGGATGATTACAACCGCGGTGACCGTGGTGCATTTTATAGGTAGTTAAACCGCTCGCTAAACTCAATAATTGGTGACCTAAACAAATCCCAAATGTGGGGATTCCTGAATCCACCAAATCCTTAACGGTTTCAATGGCATAATCCATGGAAGCCGGATCGCCGGGACCGTTGGAAATCATCAAGCCATCCGGATTCCAAGCTTTTATGGTTTCTGCTGTTGTATTCCATGGAAAAACTCCAACAAAACAATCGCGTTCTACCAAACAACGAATGATATTCTCTTTACTGCCATAATCCAAGAGCGCCACCTTTCTAGGTGAATCTGGATTTCCTGTGGTGTAATGTTCGCTGCACGACACTTTTGAAGCCAGTTCCAATCCATCCATGGAAGGAACTTCGCTCAAGCGTTTGCGCAAAACTTCAACATCCAATTCTTCGCTGGAAATAATCGCATTCATGGCACCGGTATCCCGAATGTATCGTACCAATTCGCGGGTATCAATATCGGAGATTCCAACCAAATTGTGCTTCATGAAATAGGCATCCAAGCTTTCATTGGCCATCTTTCTTGAAAAGTTGGCAGAAAATTTCTTGCATACCAAACCGGATATTTTAATTCCATCACTTTCAACATCACTTTCTCTAACCCCATAGTTTCCTATGTGATCGGAGGTCATAACCAAGATTTGACCGAAGTACGAGGGGTCTGTAAAAACCTCCTGATAGCCTGTCATTCCGGTATTAAAGCAAATTTCTCCGGTGGTTGTTCCAATTTTGCCAATGGCGATTCCTTCAAAATAGGTACCATCTGCTAGTACCAAAACGGCGGGATTGTGGTGTGTACTCACTTCAAGGGTTCAAATTTCGTGCTTTCCGTTGGATTCACCAAAAGTGTTGGTAAAATGTAGGTAGTTCTTCAATCGTTTAGCTTTTTGTCAAATATGATTCTAAGTACAACTGATACTAATGTTTATTCCACTGAAAATTATAGCATACATATGCTCTCAGATTCTAACTTATAGTCCAAAGATAATTCGCACTTTTATTTGCGAAGATTCTCACAATGATTCCAGCAAAGATTCTCAACCTATTTTCTCATCCGATTCGGGATGTACTTTGGGGAACCAAATCGACCAAAATATACTGATTCCTAGAATACCCACGATTACCAATAAGTTGTGGATGGCCGTGAAACCCATTTGCTGAGCGTAATGTTCTAAGAGCATTTTCAACCCGATATACACCAAAATCATCGACAGTCCATATTTCAATGAGTAAAATTGCTCCATACCGGCACCCAACAAAAAGTATAAAGAACGTAACCCCATTACGGCGAAAATATTGGAGAAGAATACAATGTAGGGATCTCGGGTTACCCCAAAAACCGCCGGTACACTGTCTACCGCAAAAACCACATCAGTAATATCTACAATTACCAAAACGATAAACGGAATGGTCATATACCAAAGATTATCTTTCTTTATAAAAAATCGTGTTTCTTCGGGATTACTTGAATCAACGCGGAACCATTTTCTGGCCAATTTTACCACTGGATGTTTTTCTGTATCGATGGCTTCTTCGTCTTGCGACAACAACATTTTGAAACCAGAATACATCAAAAACACACCAAAAACATACATCACCCATTCAAACTTGGTTACTATGGCACTACCCAAATAAATGAATAGAAACCGCAACACAATAGCGCCAATAACACCCCACACTAAAATGCGCTTTTGATTTTCTCCGCTCATGCGAAACGATTGAAATATCAACAGAATTACAAATAGGTTATCAATACTTAGCGCATATTCCAATAAAAAACCGCTCAAATAACTGATTGCCGATGTTTTGCTAAATTCGTGTAATACAGCTTCATAGCTGCCAGACATATTCAACCGCAGTTTATATTTTATTGCATAATCGCGGATGTCTTGAATGGATGTTATGGATTGTAAATTATCGTGGAAATAATAGATGGCCAATGTCATCAATAATCCCACCGAAAACCAAACCGCACTGTGTTTTAAGGCTTGTTTTGCAGTAACTTCATCGTGAATCGATTTGCTAAAAACACCCAAATCCCATAACATTCCCAGCAGTAACACTAGACCAAATAATCCAATAAATACAAATTGTGTCATTCCGGGTGCAAAGGTAACACCAAAACCACATGGACCGATACTGAACCCCATCGGAAATCCTTAGATTTGCAATAAATGCAAATGAAAAAATTATCTGTAGTAAAAAATGCAACCGTGGTTGCATGTGCAGGGCTACTTTCATTGATGGTTCTACAATCCAATCGACCCGAAGAAGGAATGTTTCCGCTGAATTACATGAACATGAATGACCTTAAAAACTCGGGCATGAAACTCAGCAAGGAGGAAATTTTCAATCCCGGCAAGGTATCACTAACCAACGCTTTGGTGAAGGTAGGCGGTTGTACGGGTAGTTTTATTTCTGACGAAGGATTGATCATCACCAACCATCACTGCGTTTATGGATCGGTAGCAGAATTGAGTACCGTAGAGCAGAATCATTTGGAAAATGGATTTGTAGCCAAAACAAAATCGGAAGAATTACGCATCAACATGCCATGTAAAATCACCATGAGCTACGAAGATGTATCGAAGAGAGTTTTGGAAGGCGTTACCCCAGATTTAACTCCTGCCAACCGATTGGCAAAAATTGCCTCCAATATCGAAGCTATTCGTAAGTTAGAAATCACAAATAACCCCGGATTATCCATAGAAATCAGCGAAATGTTTGTGGGTAGAACATTTGTTCTATTCCGATATATGACCTTGCAAGATGTTCGATTGGTACTGGCCCCACCGGTTACGATTGGTCAGTTTGGTGGAGATTCCGACAACTGGGAATGGCCCAGACATAATGGCGATTTTTC
>CANGWH010000134.1 GCA_947457565.1 Flavobacteriales bacterium | reverse complement strand
CGAGTACAATTGTATTGCAATCAGGTATTTGTTACTGAAGATGTAAAAGATGTTTTGCCTGAGTACCTCGTACTGCTCAAAGGGGTTATTGATTCTCCTGATATTCCATTAAACGTAAGCCGCAGTGCCTTGCAAAGCGACTCCAACGTTAAAAAAATCACCCAGCATATTTCCAAGAAAGTAAGCGACAAACTCAACGAATTATTCAAAGAAAACCGCGAAGATTTCCAATCCAAATGGGAGTATTTAGATCTGTTTGTTAAATACGGAATGGTAGCCGATGAGAAATTTGCTGAAAGAACCAAAGATATTTGTTTGGTAAAAACCACCGACGAAAAGTTGCATACCATCCAAGAGTGGATTGACCATGCAAAAATCAACCAGTTAGATAAAAACGGCGAAACCGTGGTTCTTTATACCACCGATACTTCTATCCAACACCTGTATATCAAAGCCGCCAAAGAAAAAGGCTATGAGGTAATCGTGCTAAACGGACCCTTAGATACGCATTTCGCGGGTTGGGCAGAATCCAAATTCGAAAAAGTAAAGTTCCGTTGCGTTGACGGTGGACCGATTGATCAACTAATCGAAAAAGAAGTAAGTATCGAGCATCTTTTAACCGAAGATCAACGTAAATCGTTGGAAGAATCCGTAAAAGGAATCGTGAATGAGTTAGCGTTTGACGTAAAGTTGGAGGCCTTGTCGCCCAAGGACGATTTCATCGCTATCCACCGCAGCGAGTGGGAACGCCGAATGGACGATATGGCGAAAATGGGGCAAGGTTTCCCCATGGGTGATTTAGGATTGAAAAAGCAAAGCATGGTTATCAATGCTAACCATACCCTAGCTAATAAAGCCTTAAATGCTCCTGCCGAAGAACAAAAACACCTCATCCAATATTATATGGATATTGCCTTGTTACAACGCGGACAATTACAAGGCGAAGCCCTTGAACGCTTTGTAGAAAAAGCAAAAAGTTTCATGGCTTAAATATTCCATTGGCTACATTGGAAATCCACAATAAACAAGTAGAATTTTCAAACAAGTGGAATTATCAGAAACACCTGATCACTCTCTATAACATGAAGCAATAGCGAATATAGAAATTTCCAATGCAACGTTGAATAATTCAAAAGAAGCCATCTTGTTCAGATTGACAAGATGGCTTCTTCCTTTTTATTTAAAACGCGCTTGGTGCTTTGATTTGTTTTAAATCCTTTTGCTTGCTATTGGCTAAATTAACAAACGGTGTATATTGTTTTGCAAAAAACGCATTTACCCTAGCTACAACTCTATCGGTCTGTCGCTGAGCATTTCGGATGGAAACCAACACATTTTCTGTTACCGCATCATTCCCACCTAAAAATCCGGCGGCTGCTCCCAAATGATCATTTAAACGAATGGTTGCATCCTCATAAAATCGATATCCTTCGGGCAACATATACAGTAATTTAAGGGTAGAGATAGAATCCAACAAGGGCTGCTGTAACTTCTTCAACTCCGTGTTAATACTATCGCTGGTGTAATTTGCAGTGGTAACTTTGGCAATCATCTTTTCGGCATCTTTCAAAGCTTCAAAAGCCTTATTTGCTCTTCCAACCGAAACAGCCAACGTGTCATCCCATCTCCGTTTTTTCCAATATTCACTTTCAGAAAATACATATTGCCCCGTAGCATTCACCGTAACAATCGCAGAATCTAGTCGCTTTGCCTGCTTGTCATCGGTAACCAATACCAACTTGTATTTACCCGGTGCAACGACATCACCCCAGGGCAAATCACCATCCTCTTTCACCTCTCCGTGCGCCGGAAAACGATACCCGTCACGAATCATTCTCCAAGGTATTCTATAAACACCCGTACTATCAAAACTAAATCGATGCGTGCGAATTAACTTATTAAATTCTGGTGAAGTAGTATTCTGATCGTAAACCAATCCCTTGATTTTGGTCTTTTCCCAATCCGTTTTACCCTTTTTACCAAAAAACACAAGATTCAATTGTACCCCTGTGCTCTTATTCGGCGCCTCAAACTGTGTTCCAGCCCCAAAATGCGCCCCCGAATTTTGCATGATTCTAGCCAAATATCCCGGTTGCGTTGAAACAATTTTTAACGTTCTTTCCGCAAATTGACGGTTCTTCAAAATATCTTCATCCACGGACGCTCGTTCCATTGCCGCAATAGATTCTAAGGTAGAAATATCATCCAATACCCAAACTCCCCTTCCAAACGTACCCACAATCAGATCATTTTCTCTAGGTTGTATCTTCATATCCGAAACCGGAACCGAAGGAAATGCTTTGAATTTTCTCCAACTTAAACCGCCGTTAAAACTCACAAACAAACCCCTATCCGTACCCATGAATACCAAGTTGTTCTTAGCCGGCAACACACACCATGCATAACCCATCCCTTGAGAATTCTCAATAGCCTCGTTTCTCACGTTGCCCATCGTATACACCTTGGATTTACCATTGGATAATTCTTCATTGTTGTTTGTCATCCACTTCCAAGTCTTACCGTAATCCATTGTTTTGTACACATAAGTACCCCAATCATTTTGTCGGTAATCATTTACAACCACCCAACATTCGCCCTTCGCATTGGGATTCACCCACAAATAGGGAACCCAAGCAGCCGCAGGCATTCCTTTTATATTTACAGAAACATTGGTCCAAGTCTTACCTCCATCCCGCGTTAATTGAATATTACCATCGTCTGTTCCAACCCAAATCACACCATTATCGTTCGCCGCAGCCCCAATGGATAATATCGTACAATGGGCCTCAGCTCCCGTAGCGTCCACCGTTAATCCTCCACTTTTTGCCTGCTGCAATTTCGCTGGATTATTCGTAGTTAAATCGCCCGATAAAATCTTCCAACTGTTGCCTTGGTCCGAACTATAATGCAAATATTGACTCCCGAAATACAGTCCTTTGGGATTGTTTGGATCCACTAACATCGCTGCGTTCCAGTTAAAACGAAGATTTACCCCGTCAGGATGAACCGGCTTTATAGGTGTATTTTCATGGGTTTTGGTATTAAAACGCGATATATTTCCTCCCTGCCACATAGCATAACCTTCCCCAGATTTTCCTGGTACTGGAGCCACATCAAAACCATCGCCAAACAACACTTCCTGCCATTCCCAATTGGTTATTCCGCCACCTTTCCAATGATACCCCGGACCTACCCAACTACCGTTATCCTGCAATCCCCCATAAACATTGTAGGGCAATTCGTTATCTACGTCGATATGATAAAATTGACCCACCGGAATGTTCTCGGCAAATCGCCAAGAATAGCCCCCATCATAAGAAATATTTAATCCTCCGTCGTTACCATTGATGATATAGGTTGGATCATCCGGGTGAATTAAAAACGCATGATGATCGGGGTGTATCGCTCCCCAATTCGCTAATATACTCCACGATTTTCCGGCATCTTCGGATTTTGAAATCTGACTCCAAATAGAATAAACTCGATTTTCATTGTAAGGATCCGCGTAGATTTCATGATAATAAAATGGCCTATTACCCGCATTGGCATCGGTACTCACCTTTTGCCACGATAAACCACCGTCATTGCTGCGATAAAACCCAGATTCCTTGGCCTCCACAATGGCATATACCCGATTGGGTTGCGCCGCAGTAACCGTAACACCTATCCGTCCAAGCTCGCCTTT
>CANGWH010000133.1 GCA_947457565.1 Flavobacteriales bacterium | reverse complement strand
TAAAGTTTTACCATCGGTAGTGCCCGATTTTAGTATCGATAAAGATTGGCAGTGCTTCCGAGGTAACGAATTTACTTTTAGTGATTTGTCTAACCTATCAAAAGGTAGTTTTAATGCGCAATGGACCTTTAGCGATGGACAGAAAAGCAGTGTGGTATCGGCTAGAGGTAGCGTAAAACACTCCTTCAAGGATACCGGCTTTCAATGGGCTATGTTAAGCACCCAAACCGACCAAGGCTGCTTCGATACGCTATACAAACAAGTGCGATTATTGCCGATGCCGGTAGCAGATTTTATCATCAACGATTCTATACAATGTTTTAAAAATCAAAACTTCCAATATCTAAATACGTCTAGCATTTTTTGGGGTAATTTATCCTATTTATGGGACTTGGATAATAATGTTCAATCAGCGGCAACATCTCCAACAGCAAATTATCCCGATACAGGGTATTGGAAGATTCGCTTGATTGCTTCTTCCGCTTTTAATTGCAAAGACACCATTCATCAACGTGTGAATGTAGTGGATATGCCGGTGCCCAAATTTACCATCAACGATAGCAGTCAATGTTGGAAACAAAATAATTTCAATTTTATTAGTAATAGTACCGACTCCAGAGGGGGGTTAAACACGTATTGGAATTATGGCGATGGTAACGCTGACTCCGGCACCTCTGTAAACCATATCTATGCAGATTTTGGTAATCGTTCGGTTCGATTAATTGCGGAAACCGTTCACGGCTGCAGAGATTCTATCAGAAAAAATGTGTTTGTTAGAGCTATGCCTTTGCCAGCCATTGGAATTAACGATAGCAGTCAGTGTATCAATAACCAAAATTTTGAATTTTACAATGTATCTAGTATTCCCGTAGGTAGTTACAGCGTTAGGTGGAAGTATAAAAAAGACAGTGTTCGAACTGGGAATTTAATCAATATTCATTTTCCAGTAGATACCTCGTACAATATTCGCTTGATTGCAGTGAGCGATTACAATTGCATCGATTCTATTGATCGTACCATTGTAGTTTTCCCTAAGCCAACGCCTTTGTTTTCGATCGTCAATGATTCCCAGTGTTTGCTGGGTAATAGTTTTGAATTTGTTGCCTCGAGTACAATTAAATACGGTTCATTAACCCACGATTGGCGCATGGGCGATGGCAATCAAGCATTCAATACCGATGCCCCGGTGTACAGTTATGCCACCGACTCGTTTTACAAAGTAACTATGCAAGCGACCAGCGACAACGGCTGCGTGGATACGGTTTCTCAAGGATTGAATGTTTGGCCGATGCCGGTAGCTCGCTTTGTTTATAACGATTCGGCTCAATGCTTACGACAGAATTATTATGAATTCACCAATACCTCCTCGTTAAAGTTTGGAAGTCTTAGCTATTGGTGGGATTTAGGGGATGCAAGCACTACCGATACATTCATTACAACATCGCCCAACTATAAGTATGGTAATTTTGGATTTAAACGAGCTTTTCTGCAGGCGAAATCTAACCACGGATGTATCGATACAATCTCTCGGGTGGTTCGAGTAAATCCACTGCCCATTCCTCAAATCGGAGTAAACGACACTGCCCAATGCTTATATGGCAATAACTTTGATTTTACTGCCAATAGTCTTATAGACGAGGGTAGCATGCTTTCGCAATGGAAGTTTATGGATGGGTTTTCAACCAATCAAAAGTTGTTTTCCCATACGTTCAATAAGGATTCCGTGTATTGGGTAAAATTGATAGAAACCTCCGATCAAGGCTGCATGGATTCGGTTAGAAAATGGGTGATTGCGCATCCGCATCCTTTGATTAATTTTACAGTAAACGATACGTTGCAATGTTTACGTCAGAATCAATTTGATATTACCAATTATACCAAAGTTAAATACGGAAGCCTTACCAGTACATGGGAATTTGGCGATGGATTTAATGACAACAATTATAACGTTTCGCACAAATATTTAAAGCATGGAAGATATCTAATAGAAGTTAGAGCGGTTTCTAATTATGGTTGTGCCGATACAGCAGTTCATTGGGTGAGGGTAGGAGCCATGCCCGAAGTTTCATTTGTTACCAATGATCAGGGTCAGTGTATCAGGGATCAGGATTTTTCCTTTACCAATACTTCCGGCATCTTAGAAGGTCAAATGGATTTTATTTGGAATTTCAATGGGGTTGATTTTATACGTTCTAATTCCGATCAAAAATATACGTTTACTAAAATTGGCAGTCAGTACCTTCGACTTGTAGCAACCTCTGATTTGGGCTGTCAAGATTCTACTACCCAATTGTTATTTGTAAATCCGAATCCCAATAGTGTTATTTCCATTAACGATAGCGACCAATGTATCAATGCTCAGAATTTTGTATTTACCAGTAAAACCAACATAGCAAGGGGAAGAATTACAAGCCATCATTGGAACTTGGACGAAAGCGATAAGCGGATGTTTGGAGCTTCTACAGAATCAAAGACCTATACAAAATCAGGATTTAAAACCCTGCAATTAGTCAATGTATCGGATAGCGGATGCATGGACAGCACCCTAAAGGTGATCCGTGTTTATCCTAAACCAACGGCTATTATCGGCATAAACGATAGCGCTCAGTGTTTGTTCCAAAACCAATATGTATTCAATAATCTGAGCACCGATTCATTCAGTTTATCCAAACAATGGTGGAATGTGAATTTTGAGAAAACCGAGACAAGTCCTACTGCTAGTTATCAATTTAATTCGCCTGGATTTAAACGTGTTTACTTAAAAGTAGAGAGTTCGGTGGGATGTTTTGATACCGTTAGCAGAGCAGTTTATGTGAAATCGATGCCCGATCCGTCTTTTGCTACTTTAAAAAATTACTATTGCGAAAGCTCAGGGAATTATACCTTAGTTCCAATAACGCCAGGTGGAACATTCTTCGGTAAAAACGTAATTGGAAACGATATAGTTCCAAGTATTTTATGGAAAGATACTGTTCGATATGTGGTTACCGTAAACGGTTGTACTGATAGCTCAACCCAATCTACTTGGATTTACCCGTATCCTCGAGTGAACTTAGGGGCGGATACTATTTTGTGTAAGAACGAACTTGTAGAATTGAGTGTTGAAAATTGGAATTCTACTTATGTTTGGAATGATGGTAGCACCCTATCAAACCGAAGAATTACCAAGCCCGGCTTTCATTGGGTAATAGCAACCAATATTTGCGGTGTTGCTAAGGATAGTTTGAATATACAATTTAGGGAGAATAATTGCAGGGTTTATTGTCCAAACGCGTTTACCCCCAATGCCGATTACACCAACGAATATTTCAAACCCATCATTTTTGACGTGGATGTATTGAATTATCGTATTTTCAATCGTTGGGGCGAGCAGTTGTACGAGGGTACCGAAAAAGATTTAGGATGGGATGGTAATTACGGCGGCGCTCCTGCTCCGGCCGGCAGCTACGTGATTATGTACGATTATAAATATAAAAGCGGAAACCGTGTAATTCGAGGTTCAGAGCAATTGATTTTCTTGCTGTTGCGCTAAATTTATTGGTTGATTTTGGATATTGAATTAAGGAGTGAAATAGAAAATTTCGGTTCTGTTTCGGTGTTGCGAAATCATCAACGGACTAATTATCAAATTTATTTTGACCTGCTTGTTTGGTTTCCTGCAATTTACGAATCGGATACCTGAATTCATCTTTTTTGGAGAAGTTAACTACAAATTATTTG
>CANGWH010000132.1 GCA_947457565.1 Flavobacteriales bacterium | reverse complement strand
GGGTATGATGGTTGACCCTAAATACGGAGGAGGAGGAATGGACACGATTAGTTATGTTTTGGCAATGGAAGAAATTTCCAAGGTTGATGCATCAGCGAGTGTTTGTATGAGTGTAAATAACTCATTAGTGTGTTGGGGAATAGAGACATTTGGCAACGAAGAGCAGAAGCAGAAGTATTTGGTTCCATTGGCTACCGGTCAGAAGATCGGTGCGTTTTTGTTGAGTGAACCCGAAGCAGGAAGCGATGCAACGAGTCAGCGTACCACAGCGTTTGAAGAAGGCGACCATTATATTTTAAACGGTACAAAGAATTGGATTACCAATGGTAATTCTGCTAGCTATTATATCGTGATTGCCCAAACCGATGTAGCAAAAGGTCACAAAGGAATTAATGCATTTATTGTTGAGAAAGAGTGGGCGGGTGTTACAGTAGGTAAGAAAGAGGATAAATTAGGTATCCGTGGAAGCGATACTCATAGTATTATGTTTCAGGACGTAAAAGTTCCTAAGGAGAACAGAATTGGCGAAGATGGTTTCGGTTTCAAGTTTGCAATGAAGGTGTTGAGTGGCGGCAGAATTGGTATTGCTGCGCAAGCGTTGGGTATTGCGAGTGGTGCGTATGAATTGAGCTTGAAGTATTCTAAGGAACGTAAAGCTTTTGGTACGGAGATCATGAACCACCAGGCTATAGCGTTTAAATTGGCCGATATGGCCACTGAGATTGAGGCAGCGCGTTTGTTATGTTTGAAGGCCGCTTGGATGAAAGATGAGCATTTGAATTATGACAGAGCTAGTTCAATGGCAAAATTATTCTCTTCAGAAGTTGCTATGAAAACGGCGGTTGAGGCAGTTCAAATCCACGGTGGTTATGGTTTTGTGAAAGAGTATCACGTGGAGCGCATGATGCGCGATGCCAAGATTACCCAGATTTACGAGGGTACCAGTGAAGTACAGCGCGTTGTTATTTCGCGTGATGTTCTGAAATAGGGTTCTTACGGCGTTGTTTCTGATTTTCTTGAGGACCGAAGGTTTTCTTGAGAATTTTTTCAAGCGAGGCTATCAGGGACAATACTTGTATTTCGCAGTGCAGGTGTTGAGCCTTGGAAATGTGATTAATTCTTTGGGCTTTTTGTATGTAGGATAGTAAATATTCGCATCGGAGTATTTGTTCGAGGATTTCTTTTCTACTGACGCGATTGTTGTTAATGGCATTATCTGTTAATGCTATTAAGGTGTTAATTTCGTTTTGCATGGTCTTTGTTTTGGAATAACAAAACTCGAATGTTTGGTAGGTTGAAGTCGTGTAATAAATGCTTTTATCCGTTTATAAGCGTTTGTTTGTATTTATCTATTAGTTCATTTTTTAGTGTGTTGTTGGTGAATATTGAAGTTTTGTATTTTTAGATATTTATATATTTGGGGTATCCTTATGGTTTGAATGGGTTGTTTTTTCGAGGTTTACTAACTTATGAATTTTATCCAATGTTAAGTTTGTGTTAAATATGGATTAACAGAATTCAGTTAAGGCAGGATGGTGGTAGTTTTGTAGGGATTAAAACTAAAGCTATGGCACTCAACAACATTCTGAGTATTTTCTTACCCAAGGACAGAGTATTTTATTCATTATTTGAGCAAACTGCTCAGAACGTAACCGATATGGGCAAGTTGCTTCATCAATTTGTATTTGAAACGGATCCAAATGTACGTTTAAATATTAGCAAGCAAATTGAGGATTATGAGCACAAGAATGATGAGATTACGCATCAGATATTCCAGGAGTTAGGAAAGAATTTTATTACTCCTTTTGATCGTGAGGACATACATTATTTAGCCACAGCGATGGACGATGTGGCGGATTATATTCATGCTTCTTGCAAGAAAATGCAGTTTCACGGTGTAAGTCCTTTGGAATCTGGAATTCAGAGTTTGGCTGAAATCATCATGCAAGGTAGTGCGGAGATTGGCAGGGCGGTTATGCAATTGCGGGAGTTAAAGCGTCCGGAGAAGATTATGGAGAGTTTGGTGAAGGTAAATAGTTTAGAGAATCATGCGGACAATGTGTTTGATATGAGTATAAAGCATTTATTTGACACGGAGAATGATTTTAAGGAATTGATTCGTAAGCGTGAAGTTTACACGGTGATGGAGGTGGCAACGGACAAGTGTGAAGACGTGGCGAACGTGATAGAAACCATTATTGTTAAATACGCTTAAACAGTAATTATGTCAACGATGGTTATTGTCATAATCGTGTTGGCCTTGGTGTTTGATTACATCAATGGTTTTCACGATGCGGCAAATTCTATTGCCACGGTGGTGAGCACGAAAGTGCTTACTCCATTGCAGGCGGTTATTTGGGCTGCTTTTTTCAATTTTGTTGCTTATTTTATATTTAAAGATCATGCGGTGGCGAATACCATTGCCAAGACGGTGGTGGACACGTATATTACGTTACCGGTGATTTTGGCAGGATTGGTGGCCGCGATTTTTTGGAATTTACTAACGTGGTGGTACGGTATACCGAGTTCTTCAAGTCATACGTTGATAGGGGGTTTTGCGGGTGCTGCGGTGACGCATGCTTACATAACCAAGGGATATATGCCATTTTCTGACATTATTGAAGCGGATAAAATTTCCAAGACGGTGATGTTTATTTTCTTGGCGCCATTGATAGGTATGTTAATATCGATGTTTATTACGTTGGTAACGATACGGAGAAACACATGGGGTAAGTTAGCCATTATTGGGTTGGCTACATTTGGAATGTGGTTGATGTTTGGTATGTTCCGCGAGCAAAAAGTGGATGAGAATTTGCAGAAGTATTTTAAAGTAGATAAATACAAGAAAGAATTTGCGAAGCATCCGGAAGATGAAAAAGTGAAGGAAAAGTTGGAGAAGGCGAAGGCGCATTATGCTTTAGCAAAGTCGTTTACCAGTGACTTTGATGAAGTTGGTGGTGAGGTGATAGCGGGGAGAATTGCGGATACTATTGATTTAGAGTATATAGAAGCGGGGAAGTTGAAGGATGTATTGTCTAGAAAGTTGAAATTAGACAAGCTTAAAAAAGATGCTTACTACGATGAATCGCTTACACCGATTTATGAGGCAAATTTAGCTTTGTTGGATTCGTGTAAGCCATACTTTGCTTTATATCGAGAGGTGGGTGCGGATTCCGTGGCTCATGCTTGTGCAAATATTTTAGGTGTGCGTAAAATCGACAATTACGAGAAATTTGCGAAATCGTTTAAAGTTGATGCTAAAAAGGATTTAGGGAAAGAATTGAATAAAGCGGACAACCGAATATTAATGTATTGCATTGGGGTATTGGTGTTGATTTTTATGTTGAGTTATATTTGGTGTGAGCAGATTAGAAAACCAACGGCAAATCGTATGGCCAATATGTTTAAAAAGTTGCAATTATTAAGTAGTGCAGCATTTTCCATTGGTCACGGAGGTAATGATGCTCAGAAGGTTATGGGTATTATAGGTGCGGCGTTGATTGCCAGTGGAAATATCGGTGATTTCAAAGAGTTGCCGAACTGGGTACCGTTGGCTTGTTATACAGCGATTGGATTGGGTACTATGAGTGGTGGTTGGAAGATTGTGAAGACGATGGGTACTCGTATTACCAAAGTTACGCCGTTAGAGGGTGTGAGTGCAGAAACGGCGGGTGCCATTACCTTGTTTATGACGGAGCAGATGGGTATACCTGTGAGTACAACGCATACCATTACCGGCTCCATTATTGGGGTAGGTGCAACGAAGCGTTTAAGTGCGGTTCGTTGGGGTGTAACGGGGAATTTATTGGTAGCTTGGTTGATTACTATTCCTGTAAGTGCTATTGTAGCAGCTCTTTGCTATTGGGTATTAGGCCTATTTGGAATTTAATATTT
>CANGWH010000131.1 GCA_947457565.1 Flavobacteriales bacterium | reverse complement strand
TCAACGACCCCTTCCCCACCAATTTTGCCAGTTCTGGATTTGATTTGGATGCTGTTGGGGTGATTCATCAAGGACCAACATTACAAATACTTTCGCCGAAAAAATCAACCCCTACCTATTGGGTTCGATACCAAGATAAAACCTTATTTGTCTACCGTTCCAACGGAAATCAGGGAGGCAACCTAAATCTGGCCGACAGCGAAGAAGAATTCTCGGGAGCAGAACTTTCAAGAAGTGAACTTTCCGGAGCAAAACTTTTCAGATCAAAACTTCCAGGAAATGACCTGTCAGCAAAAGATCTTTCCCTCGTTTTGTATTCCGTAGACGGAAGAATTTTGGCAGAAAACAAGCAGTTATTAGCAGATGAAGCGGAAGTAGTTTGGCCCATCGCTCTCAGTCCTGGTATCTACACGCTTCGGATCAACCGGCAAGTACTGCGATTCTTGGTGCCCTAGTGAGTAAAGATTTATTGCCTTTCAACGTGATGTTATTCACTGCGATGCAGCGGATAGAAACGATACAGCCGATAGAAACAAGGAATAGCGGATTGCTAATCCATATAATTGCTTAATATCAGGTAGACTACAAGAACATTTTTTCTTGGAAATACAGAAAGTTTTATAACTTTGATAGTATCAAATGATATTATCAAAAAAGCCACCCTACGATATTACTCCAACGATTTTAAAACGTATCAACGCTATTGCGGAGAAAATTGGCGAAGTAAATGCAACCTATTTAAGTAAGCAATCGCCTCAACTGCGAAAGCAGAATAGAATTAAAACCATACAATCGTCACTGCAAATTGAAGGAAATACATTAACTGTTGAACAAATAACGGCGCTGATTGAAAACAAGAGAGTCATAGGACCTGAGAAGGATGTATTGGAAGTTCTCAATGCAATCCGGGTTTACGAAAAATTGAACAGTTATACATACCATTCGGAAAAAGATTTTCTACAAGCACATAAAGTATTAATGAGTGGTTTAATTAGCGATGCAGGCAAATATCGAAATCAAGGTGTTGGGATTGTAAAAGGAAATGATATCGAACATTTGGCACCACCCTATCAGAATGTCCCCTACTTAATGAAAGATCTATTTGAGTATCTGAAAGACGAAGATGAACTCACGCTAATCAAAAGTTGTGTCTTTCATTATGAAATGGAATTTATACATCCCTTCATCGATGGAAATGGAAGAATGGGAAGATTATGGCAAACAGTTATACTTAAGAATGATTATCCGATTTTTGAATACTTACCTTTTGAAACATTAATAAGCGCAACTCAAGACGAATACTATACGGCACTGTCACTGAGTGACAAATCAGGAAAATCAACCCCATTTATTGAGTACATGTTAGGAGTAATGGAACGATCTCTGGCTGAATTACTCAATTACAACAATAGAATATTTAAGGACATCGATAGATTAGAGTATTTTTTAAATAAAGGATTTAGAGAATTCACTCGAAAAGATTACATGAATGTATTCAAGGACATTTCTTCTGCTACTGCAAGTAGAGATCTTAAAAAAGGTATCGAGTTAAATTTATTTATCAGTTCAGGTAAACTCAACAAAACAAAGTATATAGTGAATTAACATCGATTGATAACAGTCGATTTATTGGTTTGAAAACTAGTTATTTACAAATTACAGTTGTAAAATCTTCAAGAATCTCCTGTTAATTACCCAAATAAATCACGGTTGTCTTGAGCACATCGTTGCCCCGTCTGATTTCAAACGGATAGGCTCCGGGGGCGATATGCAAGGCGTTCAAATCGATAGCGTCGAACTGTGGGCCATCGTCCAAGACTTTCCATTTCTTATACACCAATCGCTGTTGACCCAATACTGTGGTTAGGGTAACTTCCACCTCATCCCCGGTATTTACTTGGAATTTGTAATTCAAGACTCCATTGGAAGGATTGGGATAAAGGTAAAAATTGAGGGAATTGGACTTGCTGATATAATTGGCCGAGTATAAATCATACTGAAATTGTGCGGAATCCCTACAACCCAAATAATTGGACACGGTTAAACTGCCTGTAAACACTTGGTTGGCCCGGTATAAATGGAAACCCGAAGGAGTAGTGGACGATTTTCCGTCACCAAAAATCCAGCGATAATTATAACCTGTCAGAGTGGTATCTAAGGCGGTGTATTTGATTAATTCCCCGCGTTGATTGGCCGAAATTACCGTAGATTGTGCACTTACGGCGGGTACCACCACCACGTTTTGGCTAGAAGCCGTATCGGTGCATTTGCCATTGGCAGACCAGTATTTTACCGTGTATGTTCCCGGTTTAGAAAATATAAATTGCTCCGTTGATTTTGAAAACCCTGAGGAATCCGCAATAATCCATGTGTGCTGCAGCGCATTCCCATCGGCATTGGTGCTGGTGGATTGCAAGGACAATACCTGTTGCAAAGCGCACAGCGGATTGGGGGAAAGATTGAAACTGGCCGATGGAATGCTTAACACCGTAAACTTATCCGTAGCCGTATCGATGCAATTAGACACCGTATTAATGGATTGCAAAACAGCCGTGTATACCCCAAACTGTGGGAAAATCGACCAAGGATTTAGACCCAACTGGGCAGTAGTATCCAGTCCATTGCTGAATTGTAATCGGTATTTCCAAGGCCCAGGATCGTTGGTAGTAGTTTGATTATCAATAACCACTGTTTCTTTTTCGCAAAAAACCGGGGTGGTATTGGTATAATTTCCAACGGTGAATTTAGGTTTTGCAGTTTCTGCAACTCGAACCGAGCGGCGGAAGGTATCGGAGCAGTTATTGGCGGATACGGTGGTTAATTTCACCGGATAGGAGCCCCATTTTGCATATTTTTTTATGGGGGGGGTGCTGCCTGATATCGAATTCCCATCGCCCCATATCCATGTAAAATACAGCAAATCCGTACTGCCTATACTGGATTCGTTGGTGAATTTGAAACTGTTTCCTTTATCGCATTGGATGGAATCGTTCACCGAAAACTTGGCTTTCGGTTGATCGTACACCACCACCATAGCTTTGGTGGAATCTTCACATCCGGTTTGGTATTTGGTTTTCAACACCACAGAATAGGTACCGAATTTCGAAAAGGAATACTGCCAGTTTTTTGCTGATGACTGAGCCTTTTCCGAGTATATCCTCCAGGTATAAGAAGGAATGCTGCCTGAATGAATGGTAGAAGTTTGAATAAACTGGAAATTATTGTTTCGCAAACATTGCTTATCGGTATTGACCGTAACTGTGGGAACCGGTTTCGGATAAACCACCACTCGAATTTCCAAAGATGTATCTTTACATCCGTTGTTATCCAAAACAACCCGGTAATTCCCCGAATCGGCCAGGGTTAATGAGTTGATATTCAACAGGGAATCCACGGCAAGTGCAGGAAGCGAGTTGGGTTTCATTTTCTGCCAAGTAGTGGTGAATTTGGTGGCGAAAGAATCGCGAGCAGCCAAGGTGAGCTTCAATTGTTGGCAACTCTGCAAGGAACCCACTTTGGGGATAATCTTGGCACTCGGCACCTGAATTACGGCAACTAAGGCGGTTCTTGTTAGACTGTCGGTACCGTTAATTTTTAATTTGGGCGATTTAATGCCAGCGGTACTGTAGGTTACGGTGTGCGGACCGGCACCGGTGGCAGTTCTAGGAACAGCGCCAATACCAAAATCCCAATCCCACCGATGAATTAAACCGATGGAAGAATCTTTATAGGTTACTTTATCACCGGAGCAAATTTTGGTTTTATTCACCGCAAACAGAGGCTGAGTAACATCGTAAACCAAAGAATAATCTTCGCCTTGACCGTATGCCAGCGTTTTGCAAGCATTGGAATCCAGTCCGTTGTAATCGGAAATCACCCGCATTCGAACGGATTTGTTTGGGGGTAAGATGGTTGGCG
>CANGWH010000130.1 GCA_947457565.1 Flavobacteriales bacterium | reverse complement strand
TTTCTAATCATTGCTTCCTGTAACAAATCCACCAAATATGGTAGATTTATAAGCGAAAACGATACTACATATTCCATCGATATTCGTTCTGCTAGCGGAAAAATACAAAAAGATCCAGAAAATCCAGAATTGTACTATTTGAGAGGTAATGCATTTTTCTATGAGAAAAAATACAAAGATGCCGTACTCGATTTAAATTGGGCGATCTCACTAAATAATCAACAACCCTTATATCATTATAAGTTAGCTGAAACTCTTCTTGCGTTAGATTCCGCACAACCCAAACAAGCTAAAGAACACTTGGATATTGCGCTTAACTTGAAGCCAGATTTTCACGAAGCCAAATCATTATTAGCGTATTTACAATTAGCGCGACTCCAATATGCTGAAGCTGAGAAATTATATAAAGAATTACAAGTAATTCCCGATTACAGAGAAAAAGCGTTGGTGTACAGAGCTATCGCTGCGAAAGAACAAAAAGATACTGCATCGGCTATTAATTTCTTGCAATTAGTTTTAAAAGAAAATACGGAGAACTACGATGCCACCATGCAATACACATTATTGTTGATGGCTAAACGTGATCCACAAGCGCTGATGTGGGCAAAGAAAGCTGCTACAATGAATGAGTTTAGTGATGAAGCTTTGTACCATTACGGATTAGCTTCTCAATGGAATGGCTCTTTCAAGACAGCGATGGATTTATATGAAAGAACAATAAAATTAAATCCAAACCATATTATGGCAAGATACAATATGGCTGTAATTGAATTCGACTTTGAAAATTATCGAACTGCGAAAACCCAATGTGAGGAAATAATAAGAATGGCGCCTGATTTTCAAAAAGCTATTGCGCTAAAAAGTAAATGTGAGGAATATTTAAAATAAAAAAGCCGCCCAACGATAATTGGACGGCCTTGGATTTATAATAATAGCCAATTATTTCTTAACGAAAGTCACATCAGAATACAAGGTGTCCGTAGACCCTGAAGGGAAATTAAATAAGTATTTGCGGTTTAAAGTAATCTTTTCACCTGTTAGTGCTTTGATTTTCCAACTTACACCAAAAAAGTTCACGTCGCTACCGTTGGGTGTCGACATTCCCCAACTCAATACATCTACATCTTTATCCGAGGGATCACATTTTTGATTGTTGGTTACGGTAAAGGAAGTAGTGGTGGTGAAATTATAAACATCATCTTGTTTACATTGTTCAATACTCTCCGTTTTTTCACCTTGTCCACTGTCAATCCAAGAAGTTAATTTCCATGAATGCATCATGAAAACCTCTTGCTTTGTTTTGCCAGAGATGTCAATAGTCCCTCCATTGTTGTTGTTGGAACCACCGTCGTCATCACAAGAAGCTAAAAATCCAATAGCTCCTAACATCATTGCAGATAATAATATTTTTCTCATAGGTTGAATTCCAAATTTATTGGCAATTATTTCATTTAGCAAATCTGCATCTATAATATTTGATATTTTTACATTATTGCTCTTTTCTAAGGTCGTTTATAACTTCAGCGGCCATTCGCAAACCAAACAGCGCAGGCATAAATGAAATCGTACCATAAAAACTCTTTTTGAAATTACTACCATCGGTTAGCTTTACTGATTCTCGATTGATTTCACTCTCGTTAAACACCGACTTAAATCCTTTATAAATGCCGTGCTTATGCAAGCGTTTTCTTACGTTGCGAGCAAATGGACAATTATAGGTCTTCGAAATATCAGTCACGATTACTTTGCTTGCATCGGTTTTGCCGCCTGCCCCCATACTGGAAATTAATCGCTGTTGTTGCTCTACACACGATTTTATTAAGAAAACTTTAGGTGTAACAGAATCAATACAGTCCATGACATAGTCAAATTTTTCAGCTTCAATTAATCCCATCGTATGCTCCGGTCGTTGAAATGAATCAATCACGGTAAGCCTTAAGTCGGGATTAATGTCCAACATCCGCTCTGCCATTACATTAGCTTTCTTTTTACCAATGGTACTATTCAAAGCCGGCAATTGTCGATTTTTGTTCGTTACATCTACAATATCGCCATCCACTATGGTGATGGTACCTATGCCCGCACGACAAACAAATTCCGCTGCATAACTACCAACACCTCCTAAACCTACAACTAAAATTTTCTTATTTGACAGATTTTCCAATTGATCTCTACCGATCAACAGTTCTGTTCTTTCCAACCAAGATAAATCCATAAACGCAAATTTAAACTTCTACCTGCTACCTTTGTATCATGCGTAGAATTATACTTTTATTTTTCTTAGTTCTTTTTTCTCCGAGTTTTATTTTAGCCCAGGTTAATCAACCACTCAAATATTCAAAAACTAGTCCTATTTCTCAATTGGCATTATTGGATAATTCAATTATATCAAAAAGTAAACTATTCCCAACATTTGATGGATACTGGCATGCATTTGCACTTGTAAATCCCGGATTTAATAGCGCTTATGTACAAGTACTTTCGACAATAAAATTGCCAATTGCATTAAATTCTACGGAGTTGGAATTATTACACATTCGCTTTTTACCCAAAGACATTAAATCGGTAATAAGCGATGATGAATTATATTATTTAGACATGAGCAGCAGATTGAACGCGCCTAGACCACATAATGACACAAGTAGAATAATGTCAAATGTAGATAAAGTGGAATTTGGAATCAATTACGCATTAAAGCAGAATTACACTGGAAAAAATTCATTAGTTGGGATTGTGGATATTGGTTTTCAAACCGATCATCCTACATTTTTCACAAAAACAGCCGATAGAACAAGGATATTATCCATGTGGCATCAACAACATGCTACCGGTACTCCACCGTTAAATTTCAATTATGGTTCTGAATATAAAGACACCCAAGAAGTATTAACAGCCATAGATAATGACGGTACCCATGGAACTCATGTTGCAGGAATTGCCGCCGGTTCTGGACTATTGTCGCCAAATTTCAAGTATAGAGGAATGGCACCGGAATCCGACTTAAGTTTCGTTGGTATTAAGTATGCGAATGACACATTGGGTGGATCGGCGTTAGGCGATTATATTGTAGCTAACCCAACAATAATCGATGGGTACAAGTATTTATTTAACTTAGGGAAAAAATACAACAAGCCAGTGGTTGCTAATTTAAGTTGGGGTATGCATACTGGACCACACGATGGAAGTAGTTTATTTGATCAAGCGGTTTCTGCTTTAGTTGGTCCTGGGAACATTGTAGTTGGGGCTGCCGGTAATGATGGAGCCAATAAAATGCATGTAGGGCAACTGCTTTTGGGGGATACTACTTTTACTTTAGCAATTGACAGATCTCGAAAAGACTATCCATCAGAAAATGTATATGTAGACGCTTGGGGAGATCCCAATAAGAAGTTTAGTATGCAGGTTTCTCTTGTGGACACTCTCGGAAATATTATTTTATCGGGAAAATGGAATAGAGTGGGGGATTGTATGAATTGTGGTGCGTATCGCGAACGAATTGCGAATAATAGTGATACATTGGATATAACTTGGTCAGAACAGATTTATCCATTAAATGAAAAACCCAATGCTTTGCTAATTATTCAAAATAACAGACCTTCAACACGTTATATTAGAATTGGATTTACTGCAGAATCTGGGTTCCATGCTTGGAATTCGGGGCAAACCTATCGTTGGACTTCAGGTACTTTTTCTAAAGGACATAAAGATATTTCCTTTGGTGTAAAATATACCGAGGGCACTAGTGATTTTTCTGTGGGCGAAAATGGGGGTACAGGTAACAGGACTTTAAGTGTTGGTGCATATGTAGCAAGAAATAAATGGTTGAACTTTGAGCAAAGACTAATTGAAGAACCATGGTTAATTCCCGGTGCAATTGCTAATTTTTCTTCGAGAGGTCCTGCTCCTGGTATTGGTGATTTTAACTCAATTAGGCAAAAGCCAGATATTATTGCTCCTGGACACCATATAGCCTCTGCATTACACAAAACT
>CANGWH010000129.1 GCA_947457565.1 Flavobacteriales bacterium | reverse complement strand
ATTAACTTGGCCGGAGCATTCAAGTGTTGTTAACTCAACCGCTCAAGCCACTAAACTAATCTAATATGCCAAGATCCGTCAACCACGCCGCGAGTAAGGCTCGCCGCAAAAAGACCCTTAAACTTGCCAAAGGTTACTTTGGTAGAAGAAAAAACGTTTGGACCGTTGCTAAAAACGCCGTTGAGAAAGGTTTAACCTATGCTTACCGCGATCGCCGCGCCAAAAAACGTGAATTTAGAGCCCTATGGATTGTTCGTATTAATGCTGCTTGCCGTGAGCAAGGAGTTAGCTATAGCCAATTCATGGGTAAACTAAATACCAGTTCCTTGGAAATCAATCGTAAAGTTCTTGCTGATTTGGCGTTGAACGATCCAGCAGGATTCAAAGCGATTTTCGACCAAGTAATGAACGGTTAATAGAAAATCAATTTGCTTAGTTGTTTAGCCTCGCTTCGGCGGGGCTTTCTTTTTTATATCCAGTTCCCAATTCCAATAACTTTGGTATAGTCTATGGAAATCTTCCCCCTGTTTATGGGAATCCACCCCCTGCTTAGGGAAACGGGAGATTTTAGATGGGGTATGAATTAAGGATAGTTAATTATTCCGCGTCCCACAAGTAATACGTGCGGATATTGCCTCTACTTTGGAAGTTAATGGCAATAACATCACTAAAAATCGCTTTTAAGATGGCTTTACGCGTAGAATTATAGGTATATTCTATCTCGTTGTTTAACCCCACACGCTGAACTTCGGGTAATGGGTCATTGTGGTTGGCATTCTTTTCCATGTATTTGATGCAATCGGCCAATAATTGAGGCTTCTGCATCGCACCGGCTTGATTGTGTGTTTTGAATAACCAAGTATTGCGCGTACCCTCCGGACGTTCAACCAATAAATTTCCTTGTATGTAAAAATCGTCCGAGGTAAAAGGACTTCTTACCGGTTTAATGCGTATGTACTCAATATTGGTTACTAAAGTGTCGTCGCTCAATTCAAATAAGTAGTTAATATCTTCCATGGCCAATCGACGTAAATACCGCTCGTTTTTCAGCGTTTTCATATTGGCCTCAAATTCCACAGGCTGCATTACACCCGCACGCACTAATTGGGACATGGACGCCGCGAAAATATCGCGGAATTTTTTCCAATTCACTAAGGAATCGATTTCACCGCGAGGACCAAATCGAACTACATACGTTTCTTGTTGTAACATATTGGCTTTTTTCCACGGGGTTTTACCTTCCTCGTCTCCGTGATACGAAAATTGGAAAACATTGGGGGTGCTTGTCTTTTTAAATATTAAATAGCAAGTATCCGATTTGCTATCCAAGATAAAATCGTTCTCGTTGGTAATGTATTCCGTGCTAACCAATTGATAGATAAACTTACTTTTGGTTCTCAAGAGATTCACCGGATGAATGGTATCGGCAATAACATTGGAATCTGAAATTCTGGAGGCTTTAAATAATTCTTCGTGCAACTGCTGCTCGGCCTGAGCCTTGTTTGGGAATACCAACGTTTGATTCTGTTGAGCCGAAACGGTATCAACAAACAGAGAACTGCAGGTTAATAGCAAAAGACAAGAAAATCGCCCAAATGGGAGAGAGAGGAAGCGAGCTTTAGACGTGTATACACTCATTGGTTTTAAAGACATTTATCCTACGCAAAAGGTTTGCCAAAGATGCATATAAATTAAAAAATCCGGAGAGAAATTCCACTCCGGATTTTTTAATTGTGGCATTGCTGCTTTTTCGAATTCGATAGGTTATAACTTGTTGTTTATCTATCGCAGG
The DNA here is from genome assembly GCA_947457565.1 of Flavobacteriales bacterium. Classification (GTDB taxonomy): domain Bacteria; phylum Bacteroidota; class Bacteroidia; order NS11-12g; family UBA955; genus JAGKXC01. The sequence continues at coordinate 2,348 of CANGWH010000129.1, read as the reverse complement.
GAATAGGTCCTAATTTGGCTCTTTAGACGAGAAAATCAATTGGGTATCCTTCAAATCGATGGTAACATTTCCGTTTTGGGAAAGATTCCCCATCAATATCTGTTTACTCAACTCATCCAAAATTCGTTTTTGCAATACTCGTTTCAAAGGTCTGGCACCAAATTGTGGGTCATATCCCAATTGAGCCAACCAATCCATGGCATCGTCGGTAACCGTTAAGTGAATATCATTTTCGGCCAATCGTTCCACAATTTGTTTTACTTGTATATCCACAATAGAACGAATCTCGTTTCTACCCAAAGGTTCAAACATGATGGTTTCGTCAATTCGGTTCAGGAATTCAGGTCGAATACTTCGTTTTAGTAATTCAAAAACCTTATTCTTCGTGGAAGCAATCACTGCTTCGCGATCTCGGGTTTCGATGTGTTCAAATTCTTCGCGAATAATATCCGATCCCATATTTGAGGTCATGATGATGATGGTATTTCGGAAGTTAGCTGTTCTGCCTTTGTTATCGGTTAATCGACCGTCGTCCAGCACTTGTAATAAAATATTAAAGACATCTGGGTGGGCCTTTTCAATTTCGTCTAATAGAACCACGGAATAGGGTCGTCTGCGGATGGCTTCGGTAAGCTGTCCGCCTTCGTCATAGCCCACATAACCTGGAGGTGCACCAACCAATCGGCTTACGGAGTGTTTTTCTTGGTATTCACTCATATCGATTCGAACCATGGCATTATCGGTATTAAACAAGAATTCTGCTAAGGCTTTAGCGACTTCGGTCTTACCTACACCCGTTGTACCGAGGAAAATAAAACTTCCAATGGGTTTTTTAGGGTCTTGTAATCCAGCTCTACTTCTGCGGATGGCATTGGATAAAGCACTGATGGCTTCTTCCTGTCCAACTACGCGTTTGTGTAGTTCGTCTTCCAATGTAAGTAGCTTTTCGCGTTCACTTTGGAGCATACGGTTTACCGGGATGCCTGTCCATCGAGAAACCACTTCTGCAATATCTTCGGCATCTACTTCCTGTTTCACCATACTATCGCCTCGATTGCCTAAGTTTTCTGTTAATTGCTTTAGGTTTTCCTCCGCTTTTTGCAATAATCCATAACGGATTTCGGCTACACGAGCGTAGTTGCCATCGCGTTCCGATTGTTCAGCTTCGATGCGTAACGATTCTATCTCTGCCTTTTTTTGTTGAATGGCAGCTAACACGGATTTCTCGTTTTCCCATTGAGCATTTAACTCGTTGCGGCGTGAACCCAAGTTGGCAATTTCTTCGTTTAGTTTATTGAGTTTAGTGGCATCATTCTCGCGTTTGATGGCTTCGCGCTCAATTTCTAATTGCATGATTTTACGATTTAATTCATCCAGTTCTTCGGGAACAGAATCCATTTCCAATCGAAGTTTAGAAGCGGCCTCGTCCAGTAAATCAATGGCTTTATCGGGCAAGAAACGATCGTTGATATAGCGCTGACTCATTTCCACGGCCGATATAATGGCTTCGTCTTTGATCCTAACTTTATGGTGCACTTCGTAGCGTTCTTTCAATCCACGAAGGATAGAAATGGCTTCTTGGGTATCGGGTTCTTCCACCATTACCCGCTGAAATCTCCGCTCTAAGGCTTTATCGGTTTCAATGTATTTCTGATATTCCGCTAGGGTAGTGGCACCGATGGCTCGCAACTCCCCGCGAGCTAATGCCGGTTTTAATATGTTGGCGGCATCCATGGCACCTTCGCTACGGCCTGCACCAACCAAGGTGTGGATTTCGTCGATAAACAAAACTACCTCACCATCAGATCCAATTACATCTTTCACCACGGCCTTTAATCGCTCTTCAAATTCCCCTTTGTACTTCGCTCCAGCAATCAAAGCGCCCATGTCTAGACTATAAATGATTTTAGTTTTGAGGTTCTCAGGTACGTCGCCACGAATAATTCGATGGGCCAATCCCTCGGCAATGGCGGTTTTACCCACTCCGGGTTCGCCGATGAGTACTGGGTTGTTTTTGGTTCGTCTAGAAAGGATTTGCAGTACTCTCCGAATTTCTTCGTCCCTGCCAATCACTGGATCTAATTTCCCTTCTCGAGCGAGCTGATTGAGGTTTAAAGCGTATTTTTTTAGTGCGTTAAATTGGTTTTCCGCGGTTTGTGATTCTACTTTCTTGCCGCCTCGCAAGGATTCAATGGCCTTTAATACATCGGATCGTTTTAAACCGGCATCTTTTAAAATAGCAGCGGAACTGTCTTTGCCTTCCAATAAACCCACCAAAATATGTTCGTTGGTGATAAATTCATCCTTTAATTCGTGCATGGCCTTCTCGGCATTCACCAATATTTGGT
>CANGWH010000128.1 GCA_947457565.1 Flavobacteriales bacterium | reverse complement strand
ACCTTGCTATTCCGAGCAGTTGCCCAGCGGGGAATATTCCGTAAAAAGTGGCTTGTTTATCATGGACCTAGGATCCACCATTCACGACAGCATCCGCTATGTAAAAATCAAGCTCAACAGTATTTTGGGCGGTGCCTATCATTTCCAATGGGGTTATCTCCACGAATCGGCTCCACGCAAATCGGTACAAGTGAAAATCGATCCCGACTACAACTATTCTTACTACAATTTCCATCAAGATGCAGTGGTGATGAACGAGCCAGTAAAAAGTAAAGAATGGGACATTGTCTTTACAACCTACAAAGATGCCGTTCCCGATAATCTAGGCGTGATTTATCCCTACGTTATTCGCGGGGTCTTGGTAAATCCTCGCAATGTGGAAGTTGCCGAGATAAACGGTGTTAATTTTAATGATATTTCTATCTCTCACGCGGAAAACACCCTATTCACCAAAGTAATTGACGAAATCGGTTACGATTGGAAATCGTACGATCAAACCGCAGAGCGTTATACCATCGTTCCCAATAAAAACTACTTAATCAAGAACGCCGATGGGAATATTTTCAAATTGCGATTCTTAGATTTTTACAACGACCAAGGCATCAAAGGTTTCCCAAAACTGGCCTGGGAGTTGTTGAAGTGATTATTACTGCCAAAGACTGAATATCAGTCCAAAAAATAAAAATTTAACGGTTAGAGAGACGAGTTTTTTTCTGCTTACCCGTTATAAATTAAACCACTCAATTTATAAAATTGTTAATTCCGTCCCTTGGAATTTTAATTTTTATCGGCTAATTTGCTGAAAACACATCGACGTAAAAGCAGGAAAAACACACGTTTCCGGCCGCCGATGCAAATTATAAACGTTAAATCTTTTATGCCATGAGTAACAAAAAATCAGACAAAGGAAAACTCTACCACAAACTGCATCAATTACAAAAGCGGGTAACCCGTATGAAAGACAACGATGGCCACAGTGCCGACAAATTCACCCTAAGAATGTCAAGAATCAAAACCTTAATTGAAGATATTCGCGGCAAAGGGAGATTGAAAACCATGACACAATTTTGACATTTATCAGCCTTAGACTGATAAATATCGTAGTTTCTTTTGGGTAGAATAGGGTAATTTTGCCCTACTCTATTCTACTCATGAAGAAAATTCTGGTAACCTCATTCCTTAGCACATTTATTTTCACCTGCGGTTGGGCGCAAACCAATGGAAATGCACCGGCAGTTTCCGATCCTCACCAAGGACATAATCACGGGCATAGTCACGGATTAAACTCTGCGCCAGATGCAGCTACAATACAAGCCGATCCCCATGCTGGTCATAACCACGGTAATGCTGCTCACGGAAGCAATCCACCCAGCACAGGTGCTCCCCAAAATTCACCAACGAACCTAACACCTGCCGCGGAAGTTCATTTGAAAAATATACGTCAACTTACCTTTGGTGGCGATAATGCCGAGGCGTACTTCTCGCCCAACAGCAAATCCATTACCTTCCAAAGCAATTTCAAGCAATGGGGCGTAGAGTGCGATCAAATTTTCACAGCTCCCATCGATAAATTGGGCAAAGACTCTGCCTTCAAACCCGCCATGGTGAGTACCGCTTGGGGAAGAACAACCTGTTCTTATTATATGCCCAACAACAAACATATTTTGTATGCTACTACCCATTTCGCCAATAAAGCCTGTCCACCCGTTCCCGCCTCTAATGGTGCTTATGTGTGGGCCATTTATTCGGATTTCGATATCGTAGTGGCCGATAAAAAAGGGAAAATTGTAAAGCGACTAACCGACGCCCCAGGCTACGATGCCGAAGCTACCGTTTCCCCCGACGGTAAAAAAATTGTCTATACCTCCACCAAAAGTGGCGACTTAGAATTATGGGTGATGGATATTGATGGAAAGAACGATAAACAAGTGACCTTTGGCTTGGGATACGATGGTGGAGCCTTCTTTTCTCCCGATTCTAAGAAGTTAGTGTTCCGTGCTTCTAGACCTAAAACATCAGCTGATTCTTCTAAATATCTCGATTTGTTATCAAAAAATCTGGTAGAACCTACCAACATGGAGATTTATACGGTGAATATTGATGGTACTGGTTTAAAACAAGTTACCAATCTCGGGAAAGCCAACTGGGCTCCGTTTTACCATCCCTCCGGAAAGAAAATCGTTTTCTCCAGCAACCACCACAGCAAACGCGGATACAATTTCGATTTGTTCATGATTAACGAAGATGGGACCGGCTTAGAGCAAATCACCAATCAGAGTATTTTCAATGCATTCCCAATGTTTTCCCCCGATGGAAAGCACTTGATATTTAGCTCCAACAGAAACAACGGAGGCGGTAGAGATACCAACTTATTCCTGGCCGATTGGGTTGATTAATTGGTAGCATGATTACCAAAACCCGAGCCATCGTGGTGAGAAAAACCCCCTACACCGATAATTCGGCGGTGGTTCAATTATTCACCGAAGATGCCGGGTTGCTGTCTTTTTTAGTACAAGGCATCCATGGAAAATCTGCCACTGCCCGCAGCAGCAGCGCCCAAACAAGTCGGAGCAACGGCAACAGAAGCATTTCTGGCAGCACCAACACAAGTAAATCTGCCCTCTATCAGCTAAGCAATGTGGTAGAACTCGTCTACAATCACAAACCCGGGGGCATGCAGCGCATAAAAGAAATTTCTCTGATTTCCGGTTGGGGATTAGCCTCCACACCCATGCACGACCAAGTGCGTTGGTTTGTATTAGAAGTATTGCAATTAGCATTGCAGCAAGAACAGCCCGAGCACGAATTATTTTCCGTGGCTACCCATCTGTTTCAACGACTTAACCTTGGCGAAAAAAATATCAGCAATTTGGTAATTTCAGCGGTTGTTGATCTTACCCATGCCATGGGCTTTTCCTTGGAATTGTCGGATGAATCCTGCTTAAAAGGATTAGATATTCTCACTGGAACAGTTGCCGGTAGAACAGCCACCCCATCCCATACCATCACAGCACAAGAGATTCAATTACTGCAAACGATATTGATGAACAACGAGACCACGGTTGGTAACCCAGTACTTAGAAAGTACCTCTTTCAAAAACTAACCTTGTATTTATGCACCCACGGATTGCATGGCAAATCCTTACAGTCCCTAGAAATTCTGAAAGAAATGTAAAACCACTCGGTGATTTATAGTTTAAATGTAATTTCTAAAATTTTGACGAATCTACCTTCATAATTATAGCTTCCTAAAAAAAATCGGCTGAATTTCCTCAAAGATTACTGGGTCCGAAATAATTCTGGGTCCGTTTTAACTAGGTCTACCCTATACAATTCTTCAATTATCCTTGCAAATTGAAACTCTCACTTGCAATTTACAAGGATAATTACTTAATTTGACTTTAAATTATTGGATGATTACCCGTTACTGTCAACAACAACTATTGGAAGCATTGAATGCAATGCCGGTGGTTGCATTATTGGGTCCAAGACAGGTAGGGAAAACAACATTGGCCCTAACCATTGCACAATTAGTACAAAAAGAGAGTATTTACTTGGATCTAGAATCGGATGCAGACAGCAATAAACTACAGGACCCTGAAGCCTATATAAAACGGCATCCCGGAAAATTATTAATCTTGGATGAAGTTCAACGCAAACCCGATTTATTTCGAATTTTACGCGGTATCGTAGACGAAAGAAAACGAAACGGCGAACGAGCGGGGCATTTTTTATTACTCGGATCGGCATCACGCGACCTCTTGCAACATAGTTCAGAAACTTTGGCTGGTAGAATTCGATATTTGGAACTTACCCCATTTTCTAGTTTCGAATTGCAGTTAACTCAAAAAACAAATTATAACTTAGAATACCGATGGTTAACCGGAGGATATCCTGATAGTTACTTGTCAAACAACTTAAAAAACAGTTGGGATTGGAGGCGCGATTTTATAGCAACCTACATGGACAGAGACCTCCCAAATATGGGCGTTAATATCCCGTCGACACAATTAAACCGATTTTGGAAAATGTTGGCCCATTATTCAGGTCAACAAATAAATTATAGCGAACTGGGAAGAAGTATGGAATTAAGTCATACTACCATTAAAAATTACCTCGATGTTCTAACCGATTTTTTCATGATCCGACAATTACGACCGTGGTCGGGAAATATAAAAAAACGGCTGGTT
>CANGWH010000127.1 GCA_947457565.1 Flavobacteriales bacterium | reverse complement strand
TAGGTGTAGCCTAAAAGTATGCTATCGATTCGTTTTCTAAGATCTTCCAACGATGTTGATAAACACAAAATCGCCATAATTTCGGAAGCAGGAGTAATGTCGAATCCTGTTTCACCAGGAATTCCGTTGGCACTTCCACCCAAACCGGTATTAAGCATGCGAAGCGAACGATCGTTCACATCCAATACTCTACGCCACAAGATTTTCTTGAGGGCAGCGGGAGTACCTTGGTTATTATAGTTATAGTTATCTACCAACGCAGCGATGGTATTGTTAGCAGAAGTTATCGCGTGAAAATCACCCGTGAAGTGCAAGTTGATGTCTTCCATGGGTAGCACTTGGGAATACCCGCCACCTGCGGCTCCGCCTTTCATGCCAAAACAGGGGCCTAAGCTGGGCTCACGCAAGGCAACTACAGCCTTTTTTCCAATGTGGTTAAGTCCTTGAGAAAGGGCAACGGAGGTGGTTGTTTTACCGCTACCACTTTTGTTTGGGGTGGTTGCCGTTACTAAAATCAGTTTACATTGGTTGATTTTAGCGGTATCGGGGGTGTAACTTACTTTGGCTTTGTATTTTCCGTATTGCTCAATCTGATCGTCTGAGATGTTAAGCATGGATGCAATTTCTTCGATGCGCTTAAGTTTCGCGCCTTGGGCAATTTCAATGTCGGTTAGCATAGCGATTTTAGATGATGGCGGTAAATATACTAAGAAATAGGTTGTTTTATCATTAATTAAAACGGAATCCAGTGCTTCCTAAGGTTTCTACCGTTGCCGAAGTTTCTTGGTCTTGATGAAGGAATTCAGCGTTGGTAGCGGCTCCAGCTAGAATAATCATGCCTGCTGTAATGGGTTGGCCGTACTGTGTGGCTAACCGGGTTGCGGCAGCCAAGCTTCTCCAAGGATTATTCATAATATCGTTGGAATTACCAGCGGCAACTATTTCGTTGTTGATACTTAGACTCATGGGTAGGTTGTTTAAACTATCAGGAACTGCCTGCCAGTTACCCAGTACAAAACCGGTAGAGGAGCAGTTATCGGCAATCACATCGGCCAAAGAAAACTTGAAATTTTGGTACCGAGAATCAATTACTTCGATGGCAGTGCAAACCGCATCAACATATTCAATCACTTCTTGTTCATTTAATTCTCCGGGGATGTCTTTGGAAATTCGAAAACAAATTTCAGGTTCCACGCGGGGATGGATGTATGAACTTCTTTGAGCTATACCGGCGTTTTCGATGAGCATGGCATCGGTTAATCGACCCCAAATCAAATCGTTAACCCCCATTTGTTGCATTTTGGCTTCCGAGGTGAATCCCATTTTTAGTCCGATTAGTTTTTCCCCTTCCTTGTATCGATGTTGGAGAAGTAAATTCTGCACTTCGTAGGCCTGATCGATGCTTAACTCCTGTTGGGTTGAAATTTGTGCGATGGGATTTTGGGTTCTTGCAGCTTGATGAAGTTGCAAGGCAATTTCGTCTAAACTTAAAACGGATGCAGTCATGGTGCAAAGATATCGAATCGGCTGTTGTAATTTTGAGCCATGCAAATGGATGCTAATACAACGCAGGAAGATTTGCAGCAATCGGCCAATCAGCTCATTGTTGCTATGGAAACGGGTGTGCCGTGTTCTCCCATAAGAAACATTATTGGGGATTCGGACATAGTTGCAGCTTATGCAGTGCAAGGGTTGGTTAATGCGTATCGAATTTCCAAAGGGGAAAAAGTGGTGGGTGCGAAAATAGGCTTGACATCGTTAGCCGTTCAACAGCAACTGGGAGTGAATCAGCCTGATTTTGGGTATTTGTTTGCAAGTACTGAAGTTGAAAATGGAGGAAAATTATCGGTTCGGGAGGTTATACAACCTAAGGCAGAAGCTGAGATTGCATTTAAACTAAAATCCGATATAGATGGAGAAATTACCGAAGAATCGGTGTCGGCCGCGGTTGATTTTGCTGTTGGAGCCATCGAAATTGTGGGCAGTAGAGTTTTAAATTGGGATATTCGTATAACGGACACGGTGGCCGATAATGCCAGTGCATCGCATTTTGTTTTGGGATCGGTTATCAAGAAAATAGATGCTGTGGATTTAGCCGCTGTTACCATGAAATTATATAAAAATGGAGTGGAAGTGTCTGCTGGTATAGGAGCCGCATGCTTGGGATCGCCTCTAAAAGCTTTGGTTTGGTTGGCTAAAACATATCAGGAACTTGGCACTCCACTTAGGGCAGGAGATTGGGTATTGTCTGGCGCATTGGGTCCTATGGTAGCAGGAGGTTCGGGCGACCACTTTAGAGCGGAAATATCGGATTTCGGGCAGGTTGAATTTAGTTTTGTTGATTAACATTGTTGAAGGCGAAATACTTAGCGGTAATCAGGGAAAATGAAAAAAATCAAAGCGGCTATCATCGGTTCTGGCAATATTGGAACGGATTTGATGATAAAAATAATGAGAACTTCCCGTAATTTGGAAATGGGGGTTTTTGTTGGGATTGATCCTCAGAGCGATGGATTGGCGAGAGCCGAACGCATGGGAGTAGCAATCACATCGGAAGGGATTGATGGATTAATTGCTCATCCGTTATGGAATGAAATAGGGGTGGTGTTTGATGCAACATCGGCCAAGGCCCATATTGCTAACTATAAAAAAATATCGGCGTTCCCTAATAAGCGGGTTATTGATTTAACCCCTGCGGCTATAGGTCCATTTTTAGTACCTCCAGTGAATTTCGATGCCTTAAAGGACGTTCCCAATGTGAATATGGTAACCTGTGGAGGACAGGCAACTATACCGATGGTTGCCGCGGTTAATCGGGTGGCTAAAGTGCATTATGGGGAAATTGTAGCCAGTATTGCCAGTAAAAGTGCAGGGCCTGGTACCCGAGCAAACATCGATGAGTTTACGGAAACTACGGCTTTGGCTATCGAACAAGTAGGGGGTGCAACCAAAGGGAAAGCCATTATAATTTTAAATCCCGCGGAGCCGCCGTTGGTGATGCGCGATACGGTTTTTACCTTGAGCGAATTTGCCGATAAGGCCAAAATTAAGGAGAGTATTGATTTGATGGTGGCCGAAGTGCAGAAATATGTACCGGGTTATCGATTACATCAGGAAGTTCAGTTTGATGAAATTTCCAAGGATAATCCAGTGTTTATTGAAGGTCTGGGGCCAATACATGGATTGAAAACTACGGTGTTTTTACAAGTAAAGGGGGCAGCGCATTATTTGCCGGAGTATGCGGGCAATTTGGATATAATGACCAGTGCCGCATTGGCTACTGCAGAAAGATTAATAGAGAATCAATCGTAAAACGAAAATGAGTAACAATAATTGGTTGAAATGGTTAGGGGCATTGGCTATTTTGTCGGCCTTATTTTACGCGGTATATAAGTTGTTTCAATTTACTAAAAACAAACATAATTAATGGCTGGACGGGTTTATATTCAGGATGTTACGCTGCGCGATGGAATGCATGCAATTAAACATCAATACCCCAAGGATCAATTGAGGGAGTTGGCGATTGCGTTGGATAGAGCAGGGGTGGACGCCATTGAAATTGCTCACGGGGATGGTTTAGCTGGAGCGAGTTTTAATTATGGTTTTGGTGCACATACGGATTGGGATTGGCTGGAAGGGATTGCCGAACAATTGAAGCATGCGCGTTTAACCACCCTATTACTGCCAGGAATTGGAACAATCCATGATTTGAAACGGGCTAGGGATTTAGGGGTAAGCAGTGTGCGAATTGCTACCCACTGTACAGAAGCAGATATTTCCGCGCAACACATTCATGCTGCCAAGGAGTTGGGAATGGATGTGGGTGGATTTTTGATGATGGCACACATGAATACACCCCAAAAGTTAGCGGAACAAGCGAAACTCATGGAAAGTTATGGAGCGGATTGTGTGTATGTTACTGATAGCGCAGGCGCATTGCTGCCCAACGATGTTAAGGAACGTATGTTGGCTTTTCGAGAGGTGTTAAATCCTGGAACTGAAATTGGTATTCACTGTCATCATAATTTAAGTTTGGGAGTGGCAAATACTTTGGTAGCGATGGAATATGGAGCCGTACGATTGGATGCTTCATTAGCGGGAATGGGCGCGGGAGCAGGCAATGCACCCTTAGAAGTGTTAATTGCAACGTTAAATAGATTGGGGGTAGAACATGGATGCGACTTGTATCAATTGATGGATTTGGCCGACGATGTAATACGGCCAATGCAGGCGCGACCCGTTCG
>CANGWH010000126.1 GCA_947457565.1 Flavobacteriales bacterium | reverse complement strand
CAAGGACTGCTGAGCATTTTTAACCATAGTGTTAACCAAGATAGCTGTTGGTCGCGCAACGATTTCCCGCCAATAAGTCCAAACTTTCGGGCTTGCATTTCCACCTCGTAGTGGTTGGCATACGTAAAATGCAAAATTTCGCAATCGCAATAACCAATTCGATCACTGTATTCTGGCGATACGATAATCTTATCGTGAGGGTTGGTACCGCCCCAATTGCCCACCCCCTTACGCCATAACCGTATTTTTTGGTCCGGATACCACCCACAGCCTCGAATGGGTTTGCCCCCCAAGTGGTTTAAACGATGAAACGACCACGCAACAGGGGCCACGTTGTCATTTTCAAAATCCAAAGAATTATTGCGAAATGCCTCCAGCCAATTAATTAAAGTATCACTTAATACTTCATCCGCATCCAAGCTTAATATCCATGAGAATTTCGCCTTGTCTTGTGCGAAATTCTTTTGCTCAATATGGCCTAAAAATTCCTGTTGGAAAACGCTGCAACCGAGCTGCTGACACAAAGCAAACGTATTGTCCGTGGAGAAACTATCAACAACAACGACTTCGTCGCAAACTCGCTGCAAACTGCGCACACAATTTGCAATTCTTGCTGATTCATTGTAAGCAATAATTACCCCGGAAATGCCTTGATTCATTATCGTTTGAATTGCCGATTTCGGCGAATATACAACCTACCTTGCGTACAACGTTGCACCAATGCTAATTTGCATACAAAGAAAATTACCACTGTCTAATAAATTGGTGGGTTGCATAGGTTTGAGATGTGATTTTTAATATACAAAATACGATAAAGTTAATTAAAAATTGATTTTATATTATTTGTACGATTGATTGTTGCGCGCTAATTGCTCCGGTTAAAGTAATCTTATATTGTTAATTTTATGTGGAAAACCTTGGAGATTTGCCGATGAACGCTTAAATTTGACTCCCCCAAAAATAATTACTCCGGCCATCAAATGAATAACGAAGTGTTTATCAAAGTAGTTCTCGACAAACGTCGAGAAAAACGCAATGGTAAATTTCCTGTTAAACTTCGTGTTTACACCGGTCAGCCTCGGATCCAAAAACTATACCCCTTGGAATTGGAATTTGGCGGAGAGGAATTTGATAGAATTCAGCAATCCAAAGCGGGTGATCCACTCAATGCCCAGCGGTTAAACTTGCAACTGGTGGAATGGACCGCAAAAAAAATCGCCAAGGAATTACAACCCTTTGATTTTGATCGGTTCGAATCCAAATTCTTTCAAAATACCCATATCGCTCCAGACATTATTGCGTATTATTCGGATGCGGTGATTGAAATGGATGCGGAACAACGACAGAATAGCGCGTCCAATTATCGGAATTCGTTGCAATCAATACTCGATTATATTGAATACAGTACTGGTACAAAGCCCAACAAAATTCCGTTCGCCCTGATTACTGAAGATTGGTTACAGGAATACGAAAAGTATTGCTTGAATGTAAAATCATTTTCCCCAGCAACCGTTGGAATTTATCTCAGACCGTTGCGTGCAATTTTTAATAGAGCCTTAGACAAAAAAGATATTGAATCCGAACAATATCCTTTTGGTAGAAGAAAATACCGAATACCTTCAGCAGAAAAAAATATACGCTGGGCATCCAAAGCCGATTATTTGCGAACCTTGGCGGCCCATCCTCAGAACGCTGATCAAGAAAGAGCGAGGGATTTTTTAATCATGTCGATACTCTGCAATGATTTAACCCCTGCTGATTTAGCGTGGCTGCGGTATGAAAATTTAGCCGGAGAAATAATGGTAATAGCTCAAACCAATGATGATGGTAAACGGACTTCTTTTAGTAAGTCTATGGTTTGTGTGATTCCTGAAGAAGTTCGGTCAATTATAATAAAACATGGGAATGTGGAATTAAATCCTAGAACCTTTGTATTCCCATTGTTAAACGATACCATGGTGCCCAGTGAACAGCACCAAAAAATTGAACAGTTTACACGGTACTTAACCCATCATATCAAAGCATTGGCCGCCATGCCATTGTCGTTTGGTTCAAAAAAGAAATATTAATTGATGGGTAGTAAACTTTCTAAATTGTTTAAGGTAATTAATGCGGTAATGCGCAAACCCTATCTGCTAAATGCCGTTTTGCAGACCGATGATTACTGGAACGAAAAAATCCAAGCGGAATTCCCTGAATTTAGTAAGGGCCTACCCCAAATCACACTTACAGATTTACTAACGAAAGAAGGCCGTGAGATTGCACCGATTTCATTTCTAGGTGGTGGGTCTATGGTTACCGATATTGCATTGTTGAAGTCGTTAGCCTCAACGATCCCTCATTGCAGTTATTTCGAAATAGGTACTTGGAGGGGAGAAAGTGTAGCCAATGTGGCACCCGTAGCCGATAATTGTACAACCTTAAATTTGAGTGAGGCAGAGATGCAACGGCTTGGATGGCCAGCCCGCTATTCTCAATTACATGGCTATTTTTCTAAGAAACTGTCCAATGTGTCCCATGTGTTTGGCGATTCTAAAATATTTGATTTTGAAGGGTTAAATCAACAATTTGATTTGGTCTTTATCGATGGCGATCACAGCCACGATTATGTGGTGAATGATACCCAAAAAGTATGGGAACACCTTGCTAAATCCAATACCATAATTGTTTGGCACGATTATGCGCATTCACCAGAACAACCAAGGCCCGAAGTTTTACACGGGTTACTTAAAGCTACTTCAAACATCCATCATCACAGATTGTTTCATGTCACCAATACACTCTGTGCAATTTATCTTCCCCACGAATGGAAGGTAGAAATACAGCCGCCGGTGGATGAATTGGTGGAACCCGCAGTTCATTATACGGTAACGATTAATACTTCAGGAAATTAATCAGGTACAGTACATTCGCAGGTTGGGATTTGCGAATATGTTCATTGTCAATACTATAGGTTTGTATTATTAGGCTCTGTTATTTCGTAGTTTGTGTCGGTTTAATGTCAGTTTTCCCTCTTTATTTGCTGAATTTTAAGTCAGATAAGGCCTAATGCATTAATTTCACTTCGCTATTTATGAGAATTTATTTATACCTCGCCACGCTTTGCTTGGCACTCTTTTCGTTTTCTGCTTGCTCCAACAATTCTAGTTCTTCGAATGATGATTCAGCAAAATTAAATTCCGATCCAAGATTTAAGGGAAATGTCACAATGGTTCGTGTATTGGATAGTTTAGCCGCTGTTGCAGACCCTGATATCAATTATTTTCTTTCTGGAAAACGAGCATCGAACATGATGGCCAATATGCCAAAAATGGAGAATCCTGCGGATGTAGTTCGTTGGGAAACCCGTTACTGTTTTGAGCTTTTGAATGCAGGTAATGCAGAACAATGCATACAAACTCTAGGTCAAATGATTGATAAGTTTCCAGGAGGCCGTTCACAAGCCCTCAAAGAACCAGAGTTTAAACGAGTGTTTGATTTGTTAGCCGTAGCACACTTACGCCGAGGGGAGGATGATAATTGCGTTGCCAATCACAACAACGCATCCTGTATCGTACCGTTGAAACCCGAAGCTTTTCATAAATCTCCCGACGGTTCAACCATGGCAATCAAAGTATTTCAGGAAATATTATCGCAATATCCCAACGATTATCAATCCAAATGGCTTCTTAACATTGCCTACATGACCTTGGGGAAATATCCATCCGAAGTACCCCCTAAACATTATATAGATATATCGGCAATGGACAATGAAAATCAATTGATAAAACCTTTTGCTAATGTGGCAACCGATTTAGGTGTGGATGTTAACGGGTTGAGTGGTGGAGCTATCATTGAAGATTTTAATAACGATGGATTTCAAGATATTTTTTGTTCATCCTACGGTTTGTTTGATCAATGCCGGTTGTTTGTTGCTGACGGAAATGGTGGATATGTAGATAAAACATCATCGGCAATGTTAACCGGGTTAAAAGGGGGACTAAATACCAAACAAGCCGATTTTAACAACGATGGGTTTATCGATATTTTAATATTACGAGGCGCATGGCTTGATAAAGGCGGTGAATGGCCCAATAGCCTATTGAAAAATAATGGGGATGGCACCTTCAGCGATATCACATTTGCTGCGGGGATGGTAAGCTTTAGGCCCACTGAAACCGCTACTTGGGGCGATGTGAATGGCGATGGATTATTGGATGTGTTTATTGCTAACGAGAATAACGCCGAAAATATGTATCCATGCGAATTGTTTATCAATAATGGCAATGAAACATTTACCGATAAATCCAAGGAATGGGGGGTAGACGGAAACTTTGGGTATGCCAAGGCTGCACTGTTCTGTGATATCAACAAAGACGGAAACCTTGATCTTTATATTTCTTCTATTCGCGGTAAAAATCATTTAT
>CANGWH010000125.1 GCA_947457565.1 Flavobacteriales bacterium | reverse complement strand
TAATCAAACATTCTACGTGTTCCATAACAATTATTCGTTTGCAAATTTACATCGCTTCCACAGGTAATTTTTGTGATTTTGTTCACATAAAAAAATGGGCCACCCAAATGAGCGACCCAAAACCTTATAGTTACAGCAATTTGATGGTTATCCCCTAGGAAAATCCAACTAGTTGCTTGGCTTAATCGACAAACAACTAGATCATGCTAAATTCAACAATTCGCGGTATTTCGGCAAATTCCACTCAGCATCATCCACAATGCGCTCAATCTCGTCACAGCACTCGCGAATCTCATCAAACATCGGCTTAACCTTATTGCAATAGGCCAAGGCTTTCTCATCGGCATGCTCCAAGTTATTGGCTTTGGCACGCTCAGCGGTCATGGCTTCGTTCAACGTATACAATCGATTTATAAAATCGCCCAGTTGCTCAATGATAACCCGTTGGGTCTTGCCGGCTTCGTTGGAGACCCCAATGCTATTCAATGTAGCCACACTGTCTGCCAAACGCTTTTGGTAATTAATGGCCGATGGTAACACGTACGAATTTACCATTTCGTTCAAAATTCTACCTTCAATTTGCAAACGCAACACGTAGGTTTCGTAACGGATTTCGGTGCGAGCTTCCAGTTCTTTGTGCGAAAAGATTCCGTTTCTTACAAACAAATCGGCCGATTCCTTAGAAACATACGCCTGTAGCGCTTCTGGTGTGGTGGTAATATTGCTTAACCCACGTTTTTTAGCCTCCTGTTTCCATTCCTCACCGTACCCATTGCCACCAAATAAAATGCGTTGAGTATCCTTAATATATCGGCGCAAAATATCCGAAATAACATCTTCAACTTTCGCCCCTTTATTGGCGTTCAAACCGGCTTCTACTTCCGATTTAAATTTCACTAATTGGTCTCCAACAATGGTATTTAACACCACCATAGAACTGGCACAGTTGTCCGAAGACCCCACCGCACGAAATTCAAATTTATTTCCAGTAAAGGCAAAGGGAGAGGTACGATTTCTATCGGTATTATCCAATAAAATTTCGGGGATTGTTGGAATTTGAATGCTGCCCGCTCTACCCGAAGCATTATTCTTAGTATTGGAAGCAAACCCGTTGAGGACGTGCTCCAAGGTATCGCCTACAAAAACACTCATGATCGCCGGAGGCGCTTCGTTGGCACCCAAACGGTGATCGTTGCCTGCTGTAGCAATGGAAGCTCTCAACAAATCTCGGTGATCGTGAACAGCCTTGATGGTATTAACAAAGAAGGTCAAAAACTGCAAATTGCTTTCTGGAGTAGAACCGGGAGCCAACAAATTCACCCCTGTATCGGTAATAATACTCCAGTTATTGTGTTTGCCACTTCCATTAATTCCTTTGTATGGCTTCTCGTGGAACAACACCCGTAACTCGTGATCATCGGCCACGCTGTGCATCAAATCCATCAACAAGGAATTGTGATCTACCGCCAAATTCATGTCTTCGTACTGAGGCGCACACTCAAACTGAGCCGGCGCTACCTCATTATGTCGAGTACGCAATGGAATCCCTAATTCGTGTGCTTTCACCTCAAAATCAGCCATAAACGATAACACCCTGTTGGGAATGCTACCAAAATAATGGTCTTCCAACTGCTGACCCTTCGCTGGGGAATTACCAATTATGGTTCTACCCGCAAACATCAAATCAGGTCTTGCGTTAAAGTGCGATGCATCTACCAAAAAGTACTCTTGTTCTATACCTAAACTTACGGAGCAAGTGGTTACCTTAGGATCGAAATACTGACAAATTTCAGTGGCCGATTTTTTCAAAAAGGCAATCGACTTCAACAACGGTGCTTTATAATCCAAGGCCTCACCGGTGTATGAAACAAAGATTGTGGGAATGCATAAGGTCATGGCACCTGCCTTTGGCATAATAAACGCAGGCGACGATGGATCCCACGCCGTATAACCTCGGGCTTCAAAGGTATTTCGGATACCGCCGGAAGGGAAACTCGAAGCATCGGGCTCTTGTTGAACCAATGCTTTTCCACTAAACACTTCAATCCCAGTATCTTGGCCCGTTGGCTCAAAAAAACTATCGTGCTTCTCAGCCGTAGTTCCACGCAAAGGCTGAAACCAGTGGGTATAATGCGTTACTCCCAAATCCAACGACCACTCCATCATACCTCGAGCTACCTCATCGGCCATGCTACGCGAAATAGTTTTTCCTAGCGTTACAGCTTCGTTGATAGCCTGAACCGCCGACTTAGATAAATACTTCGATTGTTGTTCGGGACCAAAAACCAACTTCCCATAATATTGAGAAATTCCGGATTGGTGAGAATGCTTCGATGCAGATGCAGATTTTTTTGCCATTATAATTAGAATCGGTGCAAATTTCGGGGAGATTCTCCAAGTTCCTTGCAATCATGCGCTTTAAATTATCAAATGATTATTAAGATAGGTTAAAAATCTATTAAACACGCACCAACCCTGATATTATTAACCGCCGATTGGTTTTCCACACTCACTAAAAATCGCAATCCACACACTTATGAACAAAATGAACACATTATAATATTTGCCGCAACGGCATCGTCTACAACTGCTTAAATTCGCTGCACAAATTTTCATGGGCCACACAAACATAAACAAAGTAACAGGAGCGGGACTTCTAATCACTTTGGGAATCATTTTCGGCGATATCGGAACTTCGCCTTTGTACGTAATGAGCGCTATTATTGGTAAATCAGTTATTACGCGAGAACTAGTTTTAGGAGGATTAAGCCTCGTCTTTTGGACCTTAACCTTGCAAACTACGGTTAAGTACATATTATTGGTATTACAAGCGGACAATAAAGGAGAGGGTGGTATTTTCTCTCTGTACAATTTGCTGAAAAGACGGTATCCTCATCTAATCATAGGAACTGTTGTAGGTGGAGCTATGTTATTAGCCGATGGAATTATTACTCCGCCATTATCGGTTTCCTCCGCAATAGAAGGTTTGAGATTAATTGATGGTTTTCAAGATATCAACACAGTACCTATCGTTATCTTTATCTTAGTTATCTTATTTTTAATCCAACGAGCCGGAACCAGTTTCGTAGGTAAATCTTTTGGACCGATTATGCTGATTTGGTTCTCCATGCTTGCCGTGTTAGGCGTTGTTAGCATTGCTAAAAATCCAGGCATCGTTATCGCGCTTAATCCAATGCACGCTATTGATTTACTATTGAACGATCAATACAACTTTTTCTTAATCTTAGGAGCAGTATTCCTTTGTACAACCGGAGCTGAAGCCTTGTATAGCGACATGGGACACTGCGGAAGAAGCAATATCCGAACCTCCTGGGTATTTGTAAAATTAGCCTTAGTACTTAATTATTTTGGACAAGGAGCTTGGTTATTGAGTCAAGAAGGCAAATTATTAGGCGATCATAGACCATTCTACGCACTAATGCCCGATTGGTTTTTACCCGTAGGAATTGGTATCGCAGCAATTGCAACTATCATTGCATCGCAAGCGTTAATTACCGGTGCATTCACCTTGGTATCCGAAGCAATCCGTTTACATTTCTTCCCTCGTTTTACCGTAAAATATCCAACCGACGTAAAAGGACAGATATATATTCCGTTTATCAACAGCTTGTTGTTGGCCGGATGTATCTCCGTAGTTCTAATTTTCCAAGAATCCCACAACATGGAAGCTGCCTATGGACTTGCTATTACCATAGATATGTTAATGACAAGTATTTTGCTTACCTATTTCATGAAGTTTAAACGGTATAATATTATTTTAATTAGCATTATTATGACCGCTTTCTTCGCCATCGAGGGCACTTTCCTGATAGCCAACCTCTCGAAATTTGCTCAAGGTGGTTTCTTCACGTTCCTAGTGGGTGCTTTGTATGTAATAATTATGTACTCCTCACTGCGAGGCGGGAAAATCAAAAACGGAGTTATCAAAAAAGAAGACATCCGAACCTACGCTTACAAAATTCGTTCACTATCTCGTGACACCACCCTTCCCAAATACGCCACTCACCTTATTTATATGAGTAAGGTAAAAGAAAGCAATATGGTGGAATCCCCTATCGTATATTCGATATTACACAAACGACCCAAACGTGCAGATTTCTATTGGTTCGTTAATATCGAAGTAACAGACGAGCCATACACCATGGAATACAAGGTAAATACCATCGAAAAAAATGATATTTATAAGGTTCAGTTCCGACTTGGATTCAGAGTACAACAGAAAATCAGTTTATACCTTAAGAATGTTATTGCCGACATGGTACAAAATAAGGAAATTGATTTAGATCCTCATTACCACGCTTTTGTAGACAAAAATTCACTGGGTGATTTCCGATTTGTCTTAGTTGAAGAAGAAATGAGCCAAGAGAATGATTTACCCATCATGGAACATACCATCATGAAAATTTATAATGCCATGAAGTTATTTGCTGGTAAACCCGAAAAATGGTTCGGATTAGACGGTTCTATGGTAAGTCAAGAATTGGTCCCTGTAGTGGTTAATCCAAAATCCGTTTCAAACTTAAAACGGATTCGATAAACTAACGAATGTAACTCGCCTGTAAAAACATTTAATACCCGCCTGTTGATGAATTTTAATACCCGCACATTTTCGTCCATTGCCATTCGTGCATGC
>CANGWH010000124.1 GCA_947457565.1 Flavobacteriales bacterium | reverse complement strand
GAACTCACTATTAAATGGTTCACTATTAAACCAATGGATATTGTTTGCATCCTTGTAATAAAAACCATAAACTCGATCGCCAACCTGCATGGCAACATGGCCACCCATCATACCTCCTACATTAGGCCTGAGTAACTGGGATTGTTTATCGGTAATTTTCATATCGGCAATTTCTATATAGGGATTTAATGAAGCATTTTCCGTTTTCCCATTTTGCAGAAACTGAGGTTTCTTAATGCTTCCATGAAACATTCGAATTAATAACCTATCGGAGTAAATTGGACTTTGACTCATATTTGAATCAACATGTGCTTAAAATATACCTGGAATTAACCGTTTGGTTTTAGCGGCAAATGAATCCCATTGTTCTCCGAAATGTTCGGACAGTGCTTTTTCTTCCAACGGTATTCTCTGGTATAAGGTTAATCCATTTACCAATAGGAGCAGTAGGATGGAAATAACATTATTCATCACCAATCCTAAACCGAAATAATACAGTAATAATCCGGTATAGCTTGGATGCCGCATCCACCGATACACTCCATCCGTTTTTAGTTGATGGTTTTCCAAGATGCTAATTTTCACGGTGAAGGACCGTTTCAAACTTAAAATAGCCACCCATCGTAAGATCAATCCGATAACAAATAGAGCAAATCCAGTAATGAAAATAGTGAAATTGAATTCATCAAACCATTGTCCCCAGCCTTGGTACATACAAATAAAGGCGGCAATGATGCCTGCTGGATACAAAATTCGGAACCATAAAATGGTTTTTCCGTCAAAAGATTTCAGCAAGTCCTGCGGTTTTGCATTTCGAGTAACATTCACTAATACTCCAGAAAATGCTATAATGACAATCATTACTAATGAAATCCAAGGGATTTGTTGAATAGAAATGGATAAACTCAGGTATGTATTCATTGGGCAGTTATAAAGAATTTGAGGAAAGGGAATTAGTTAATTTTAGAGGGAATCTACATAAAAATGCTATCTTGAGTAATTATTGTCGATTTTTTAATACCCAATACAAGCCCTTGGCATTGGATTTTAATTCAGGTAATACCAGCAGTACGATAATTTCTTCAATGGCCGATAAAAATCCCCAAATCATAGCCGTGAGATATAGCCATCCATAGTAATTGTAGGCAAATAAGACAAAGAAGAAAATTCCTTGGATATATCCTCCTATGCGGGTTGAATACATATGTAAACTAGGGAGTTTTCTGAATTTTATAAGACTCACTGCACTATACAGTACAATTAAGCCGATGAACACCCATAGCATCCAGCCTAAACTTCCCAACTCGGTGTACTTAAAGGTATAAATTCCACACACCGCTGCAATGTAAGTTCCATAATCGGCCAAAGAGTCTAAACGGGCACCTAAATCGGTTTGTAATTTAAACTTTCGGGCAATCCAGCCGTCTAATATGTCCGTAATTAGATTGATACATAAAATCCATGCGAATAAAGCTTCGTTTTTCGTGTAAATCAGCCATAATAATATAGGAAACGAGGCCAATCGATAGGCGCTGAGGAAGTTCGGTAGCGTAAAATTGGTGGGGGGAGTTTTTGTTTTCATAGTGCAAACATTACAGGCTCTTTTTTATTTTTAGTTTTACGAGAATCCACGAAAAGAGCCAATGCGTTAAACTGTTTTGAATCGTTAAAAAGAGTATAGGAATCAAATAGGAAAGCGAAAGGCCTGAGTGCTTGCCATCGTCCAAACCGTAGGCCGTAATTAGGATAATACTGCCAACAGCCACCGAAAAGGAAGAGTCTAATTTATCTAAAGCGGTAAATAACCATCGATTTTTTACCGCCGATTCTCCAGCAGCAATTCCCATTTTTCGTTTTAACCATGAATTAGGCAACTCACCAACAACATAGAAAATACCCAGCCAAAATCCCAACCCGAATGGCGGTAATGGCAGGTGGATGCTGTAGTTCCACAATCGCCAAAAAAATTGTACAAACAGTTCCGTAGAAATCGACATAACAACTAAACCGCGCCAAGTTTTATTTGCTCCAAACAATTCCGCATGAATAGGAACTTCTAAAAATGGCTGGGCTCCACGTTTAACCAATACCATGTGAAGGCTATTACTGAATATTAATGGCAAGAGAACTAAATGGAAATTGTAACCAAAAACTTGAAGAAATGCGTATAGAAATTCCATAATCGGTTATTAATCTATTTTTTGCAGCAAGTTAAATAAATGCAGGGCTGTTTTTAAAACTCTGGAAGAGAAATCGTATTTGGAAACAATTCCTGAGACTTCGTAAAATGAAAATCTCGATACAATTAAACATTTTAATGTGTACCGAAATGCCAACAGTGTATCTTTCCAATGATAATAAGGGGTACAATCTCGGTAGAAATTCAGATAAATCAACAGTTCTGCTTCGGTTGTTTTAGGGGTGAGCACAAAACTCAGCAATTCCATGATATCCCGGTGGGGAAGGTCTCGCATGCATAGTTCCCAATCGTAAATACAAGCGGTACCGTCCTTCAAAATCATAATATTTCGAGGATTGAAATCGTTGTGAATTAAGGTGGGTTTCACATCGATGGCGTTGAACTCGGCCTCTAAATCGGTAATGTTTAGGTTTTGTATCCAGTCTATTTCTTCTTTCGATAAATCAAATTTACCGGGTTGTAGTTGTTGATTATTGCGTAAATGTATTACAAGCGTATTGATGATTTCGGAGTATAAATTTTTGTTTAACCACGGTTTCTGAACGGGGATTTCTAAACCTTCACCGGTAGCTTTTTTGCTGAGAAGGTGAAATTGATGGATGGCTAATAGGGTGTTTTTAATGATATCTTCCGACCATAAATGGGGATGGTTTTCTGAATTTAAGAGAAGTACAGAATTGGGATGAATGTATTCTTGGAGTAACAGGAAAATTTCTCGATATTCATCTTGCCAATCTCCGAAATGCTCTGGGGCGTGGGGGTATTTTGATTGTAATAAAAACCTGTTAATGGCGATTTCTTTCGTGTGGCAGTGATTATATTCCAAGCTTGATTTATGAATCGGCAGTAATTCGGCTATGCGGGTATTAATCGATGCCGCCACTAATTGAAGTCCTTTTATAATTTCGTCACTAAGCGGTTTCGCTTTCAAAAGCACAAGTCCATTGGCTAGGTTATTTACTCGGATGGGGTAATATCCATTAAGTTTTTTGCTCACTTTTCCGCTCAATTGAGATAAGATACCATGATCCATTCCCGGAAGTTCTACCCATTCAATCGATTCAATTTTCGGCGCTTTGGCCGATTTTAAGCAGGCGGAAATAAATGGCACATCGATTTCTGATTTTAACAGCCAATTCACAGGTTTATTTCTGCCAAGTTTTTCATGTGCTTTGGCAAATTCGCCACTAACGATGGCTGAATAGGTAGAAATTTCTAAGCCCAACGCGAAGCCGGCAATTAATTGTGCCAATCGTGTTAATTTTCCACCACCGTTGCAACCCATCAGATCTAGGGCTTCCGCTTGTTTTACTAAATGGGTGCCTCCACCTACAGTGCCAATTACTAGGTTAGGGAGTGTTAAGTGTAAGCGAAGGCCAGCTTCGGTTCGATGAACCTCCAGAAATCCTGTGCCAGACTCGTGGATACTGGCTAAATCTTGTCCGGTAGCAACAAATATGGCCGCGATGGCATTGGCAACGTTTATATTATATCCCACCATGCCGTCTTTTTGGGCTAGTCGCTGGGACGGATGAAGGAATTTTAATATATCATCGGCGGTGGTTCTCAGTACGTCTTGAATAACGGCATTCGATATTTCACACTCCGCAGAAACCTTGCAACCTCGTCCGTGCTGAATATTGTATTGGGATATTTTTTTATCCGAAGCACCGTTTCCCTCAACCACAAAATCGAGAATTTTATTCTTATATAACCGTTCAAACTCCTGTTGAATATATAAAGCGGCATGCCACGTGCAGGTTGTGGTCATATTTTGTCCCGATGCGTCGCCTGTTTTAAAATAAAACCTTAAATGAAGGTATTGTAGGTCTACCACTGAATCGATTCGTAGTAATTCACCGTGGTTGGTATATTCTTCGGCATGTTTTTTTATGACTTCGAAATTGTGGTTAACCCAATTGAGTAAAAGTTGGGCCGATTCCGCGGAGTCCATTATGTACATTGGGCTTCGCAACATGCATTGAGCGTGAAAATAGGTGCGTACACCACCGGCTTTAGAAAGGACTTTTGCTCCGCGATTCATGCTATACACCAGGGCGCCCTCCAAGGTTCCAACCGCCGCGAAGACCATTTCTGGGGAATTGTATTTATCGTTGTTATCGAGATGTACGAGTAAGGGTCCAACGATACCTACAGGTATTTCTACACATCCAATAAAGGATTCGATATTATTTTGAATGCTCTTTATATCTAAGGTGTAATGGGAAATCTCCTGTAAATTGATTCCCAAGGTCTTTAGGTAATCGGCCCGCATTTCAATGGCTGTGCGAGTGTTAAATCCTCTACCGGGAATGATTGGTAATTCTTCCATGTTACTCCTCTTTCTCTAAATAGTAAAGATAGTGTAATGTTAATTTTAAAAACCAACGGATTTTCGCAAATAAGAAATTAGGTTTTGCGGAAAATTGCAAAGAAGGTATTGTTGCGTGCTAGGATTTCTTGAATTTCGCCAAATGTAGG
>CANGWH010000123.1 GCA_947457565.1 Flavobacteriales bacterium | reverse complement strand
GCTCGTACATCATGGAAATCTCTATTTGCTCCCGATTTTCTTGAATCTCTTCCAAATTGTCCGAATCGTTGATGAATGGCTCCAAGCGATTGCGAAGCTCTTCTTTCTGTTTCTCAGCGATTTGGTTGGCGCGCTTGGAAATAACGATCGTACTTAAGTAGATGTTCTCGGTGTCTTTTTCCAAGTTGCGCAAGTCGCGCGTTTCTGCATTTCGACTGGTTGATATGCTCATAATAGTTCTTTGAGTTTTTTAATTTCGGATTGTGATTTGGTTTTAATTTCTACTACATCGTTGTAGTGCATGCCTACCTTGCCGTTGGCGTCGAAATAATCTTGGGCATTAGCAAGGGCCAATTCTAAGCGCTCTAAGCGTTTGGCTTCTACGCTGTTCATGGCATATCGGTACTGTGCATCCACGATGAGGAAGTCCAATTCTTCTTTTTTGGGATGATCGGGGTACTGTTTTACTACGATTTTTGCTGCTGCTGCGGCGTTTTTAAATTCGCTCATGCCGTAATACTGTTTCACCTGATCGTAGGCTTTTACGTGCAACTTTCCACGCAATTCATCGATATGACCGTTGCACAACTCCACGTACTTGCTTTCTGGGTAGAAGTTGATGAAGGTTTGCAATGCGTTGATAATATCCTTGGTTTGGGACTGATCCAAATCCGCATCGGAGACATACTTTACATCGCACAACAAGGCCATGTATGCCGCTTCCTCCGCTTGGGGAGAAGCACCGAAATTATCGGTAAAATCCTTGAAATACATCGAAGCAAAATCGTATGCTTTTAGGTTGTAGTTGGCATAAGCAATCTTGAAATACACCTTTTCCAAGGTATCTAACTGATTCCGATAACCATCCTTGCATTGCTCCAACAATTCCATGGATTTGCTCCACTTTTTCTTTTCGTATAAATCCATCGCCCAACGGTATTTTAGGCTAACGTCTTTCGACTTATACACCTTCCCGTAATCGGAGCAGCCCGATAGCACCAACAGGACCATTACGCAAACAAGCGCGATTGAGGAATAGTTATGCCGATGGGATTTTTGCACAGCGAGTTGAATATACGAATGAACCCGCGAATATAAGAAAAAACATCCAATTTTCCGAGAAAAAACGATGGAATAAGCCGTTTACAAAGGTTTCCTACCAATTCCCAAAAACTATCGATGAAATCTCTTGAAAAAATGTGCATACTACTAAGGAAATTAACCGCAATTTTGAACCTTTATGACAGACGCTAATCACCCATCGTTTTTGCCAACCATGGCGCAACAAGTACGACGCGACATTCTCCGTATGGTTCATGCTGTTTCCAGCGGTCATCCCGGAGGTTCGTTGGGTTGTGCCGATTACCTAACGGCGCTTTTCTTTAAATACATGAAGCATCAGCCCCAGCCGTTCTCGATGTCTGGAAACAACGAAGATGTGTTTTTGCTGTCTAATGGTCATATTTCCCCCGTGTATTACAGTGTTTTGGCGCGCAGTGGGTATTTCCCCGTGCCCGAATTGGCAACGTTCCGAAAACTCAATACCCGTTTGCAAGGCCACCCCGCCACCCACGAACACCTTCCCGGTGTTCGCGTAGCTACTGGATCCTTGGGCCAAGGTTTGAGCGTTGCCAGCGGTATCGCCCAACAAAAAAAATTGGATGGAGATAATTCCTTAGTGTACGTGCTTACCGGCGATGGAGAATTGCAGGAAGGCCAAATATGGGAAGCAGTGATGTTTGCGGCTCACCGGAAATTAGACAACATGATCGTGGCCGTGGATTTTAACCAGAAACAAATTGACGGCAGTACCGAAGACGTAATGGGACTAACCGAGTGGTCGTCCAAATTCGCTGCTTTCGGATGGCAGGTATTGGAAATGGACGGAAATAACTGGGATAGCATTCACCAAGTGTTGCCCCAAGCACAAGCCGCTACCGGAAACGGTAAGCCGGTGGTGATCATCATGAAAACCGAAATGGGAATGGGTGTTGATTTTATGATGGGAACGCATGCTTGGCACGGAAAAGCCCCGAGCAACGAACAATTGGAATCGGCATTAGCCCAATTGCCTGTAACCGAATTTGGCGATTATTAATCCATTATCGCTTCGTTGAAAAACCCAGTCCCCCGAATAAAACAAACAATTATCCGTTTATCTACTATGAAATCTTGGTTGAACTCCGCGCTCAAATCGCTGGCAATTGCCCTGCTTGCCATGGCCGTGTTGCCCGCTTCGGCGCAAATCAAAAATGCATTTCCCGGTAGAAAAACCCGCATACTTTTTTTGTTGGATGGCAGCGGAAGTATGCTGGCCGAAATGGGTCCAAGTGGTAGCCCCAGCCGATGGGCAACCGCAGTAACACTGCTGAATCGCATGGTAGATACCATCCGGTATGTATCCGATGTAGAAGTGGGGTTGCGGGTGTTTGGACACAATCAACCCAACGAAAAACGCGATTGCTCCGATACCCGTTTGGAAGTGCCCTTTGGTCCCAACAACCACAAGCAGTTTGTGGGACGATTGAAGCAAATCAAGCCCTTGGGTTATACCTCCATCACCCAATCCCTGTTAGCATCGGCCAAGGATTTTCCCGAAGATCCTACCGCCCGTAACATCATTATAATTATAACCGATGGAGTGGAAGAGTGCCCAGGCGATCCCTGCCAAGTGAGTGAGGCCTTGCAGAAAAAAGGTATTATCCTAAGACCCTTCGTGGTAGGATTGGGAACCGATAACGAAGCATTTCGCAAGCAATATTCCTGTGCCGGTAGGTATTTTAATGCCGAAACGCCGCAGCAGTTTCAAAAGATTATCGGTGTTATCGTAAACCAAGCCTTGAATAACACCACCGTGCAAATCAACCTGCTAGACAATCAATTATCACCGCGCGAAACGGATGTTCCTTTAACCATTTTGGATGCGGATAATGGTGCGGTAGTTGAAAACGTAATCCATACCTTCAACGGCAAAGGACTGCCCGATACCCTGTACTTGGATCCTATCCGTCGTTACCGTGTTGTAGCTCATACCCTTCCGCCCGTGACTTCCGAGATCACCGAAGTGGTGGCGGGCCGACACAACGTGATACCCATCAATACCCCGCAAGGAAGCTTATTCTTGAAAATGGGAGGCATTACACGTTACCCACGCTTGCAGGCCATCGTTAGACAAGGGAATACCTTGCAAACCGTGAATGCTCAAGAATTTAATACCGTAGATAAATACATTACCGGCAACTACGATTTGGAGATTTTAACCATCCCTCGTTTGTACTTTAAAAATATCGGCATCAAACAAAACCAAACCACCACCGTGGAAATCCCCAATCCGGGATTGGTTCAGTTGGGCTTAAGCAAAGACATCGTGGGTAGCATCTTTCAAAAGACAGACGGTAAATTGGAATGGGTGATGGATATCATCGGCAACAACCCCAAACAGTTGTTTAATATGCAACCAGGGGAGTACCATGTGGTATATCGCATTGCCGGCGAAACCCGTACCCTATACAGCAAAACAAAAACCTTTAAAGTAACCTCAGGAACAACCACGCAAGTAGTATTATAAATCGATGAAATCATACGAAATTTTAGGTCAAAAAGACACCCGAAGCGGCTTTGGCGCCGGTTTGTTGGAAGCAGGTAAACAGAACAACAACGTAGTTGCCCTGTGCGCCGATTTAACCGGGTCCCTCATGATGGATGCATTCAAAGACGCATTTCCAGAGCGGTTCTTCCAAGCCGGTATCGCGGAAGCAAACATGATGGGCGTTGCCGCAGGATTGGCCATCGGCGGAAAAATTCCCTTCACCGGTACCTTCGCGAATTTCTCTACCGGACGGGTGTACGATCAAATTCGTCAGTCCATCGCTTACAGCCATAAAAATGTGAAAATATGTGCCTCCCACGCCGGATTAACCCTGGGTGAGGATGGCGCTACCCACCAAATATTGGAAGATTTGGGATTGATGAAGATGTTGCCCGGCATGACCGTGATTAATCCTTGCGATTATAACCAAACCAAAGCCGCTACCATCGCTATCGCCCAACACGAAGGCCCTGTGTATTTGCGTTTTGGCCGACCCAAATGGCCGGTATTTATTTCCGAAGATACCCCATTCATTATCGGTAAAGCATTGATGTTGAACGAAGGAACAGACGTGAGTATTTTCGCAACGGGTCACATGGTTTGGAAGGCCATCGAAGCGGGTCATATACTGGCCGAAAAGGGAATACATGCCGAAATTATAAACATACACACCATCAAGCCCTTAGACGATGCAGCGGTGTTGGCATCGGTTCAAAAAACCGGTTGCGCGGTATCAGCCGAAGAACATCAGTACAACGGCGGTTTGGGCGATAGCGTAGCGCAATTATTGGCACGCAATTATCCAGCCCCCATGGAGTTTGTTGGCGTGAACGATTCGTTTGGAGAATCTGGAACCCCCGATCAGTTGATGGAAAAATACGGATTAACGGCTCAGGCCATCGTAGATGCCGCCTTGAAGTCGATCGCTAGAAAAGGCTAAAAAATCCCACAAAGAATTCAAAAACAAAGGGGTTTCTTCGATTAGAAGAAGCCCCTTTTCCGTTATTTTTGCAGCCCTAATGAATACCCGGGAAATTCTTCAGCGCTTTGTAGCAACCCATCCCATGCAGGAATTGCTGTCAACCGTTGGCGAAATTTCCAGCTCCCAAGACCCG
>CANGWH010000122.1 GCA_947457565.1 Flavobacteriales bacterium | reverse complement strand
TCGGCTTTTCGCATGACTAATAATGTACCATGTAATCAGTTGAAAATAAAGTTAACGTACGAAAATGAATCGGCCAGCCCTTTGATGGACAAATGTTTGTTGGAATGGAATCAATCAGCTAACGGGGCCAAGGAAGGTTTGGATGCCATGGATATGAACAAGTTGTATGCAGGGTATTTGGGAGTTGGAACAATAAGTGCGGATAAAGAATGGTTGGGAATTGATAGACGGGAAGATGTTGTTACGAATGCGATCACAGTACCGTTAAGAATAAAAACGTTGGATACTTTTGGTTACAAGTTTACTTTCAACACTTGCGATCAACAAGATTTATACTCGGTTGAATTATTGGATGCGGTGACAGAAACCAAAACCAAAGTGAGCAACGAAAGTACGTATTTGTTTAAGCGTAAGAGCAGCGACTTACAGGTGGAGGACAATCGTTTTTCGTTGGTAATAACCCCTACGGAGCAGGCGGGATTAAAAGAGAAGAGCACTCGTTTAACGGAAGTAGTTCGCTTGCAACCGGTACCGGCGATTGCAGGAGAAAGTATGCAGATTTCTGTGGGAGATGGTAATGATATTTTAGGAGTAGCGTTGTTGGACATGCAAGGTAGAATTTTGAACGAGGTAGTTGTAGGAAATAAAAACCAAGTTGAATTCATGTTGCCTTCGGCACTAACTGCTGGAAATTACTTGTTGAAAGTAAAGCATCGCAGCGGGGAAGAATCTAGGGTACTTCCAGTAATAAAATAATGATTTACTGTAGCTGTTAATTCAGCTTATTAGCGAGCTGTCCGCAAGCGGCATCGATATCTTTCCCTCTTGATCTTCGAACATTTACGATTAATCTCCGAGCTTCTAAGCCCCGTGCGAAAGCATCCAATCTTCCTGTAGGTTGAAAGTCGGCTAAGGAAATGGGATTGTATTCTATTAGATTAATTTTTGAGGGGAACTTCCGGGCGAAATTGGCCAAATCAATCTCTTCTTGCACCCCGTCATTTACACCTTCAATCACTGTATATTCTAGGGTAGGTCTTACCCCTGTCTTTTCGTACCAATAACTGAGTGATTCTGCCAGCATTTCCAAGGTATTGGATTCGTTAATGGGCATAATTGCTGAACGTTTTGCATTGTTGGCCGCATGTAAACTTAAAGCCAAATGGGTTCTGCAACCGTCATCGGCAAGTTTTTGAATCATTTTAGCGATGCCTGCGGTAGAAATAGTGATACGGGATGGACTCATTGCCCAACCGTCTGGGCTAGTTAACAAGTGAACACTGCGCATAACTGCAGCATAATTAAGGAGCGGCTCACCCATACCCATGTAAACGATATTATCCAAGCGTTTTCCGTAGTTTTCTTCGGCCAATTCGTTAATTAATCGAACTTGGTCTACGATTTCGGCGGCAGTTAGATTACGTTCTCGCTTTAAATATCCGGTTGCACAAAATTTGCAATCTAAGGAACATCCTACCTGAGAGCTCACGCAAGCAGTAGTGCGCGATGACGTGGGAATTAATACCCCTTCAATTTTAAAGCCATCGTGCAATTGGAACGCAACCTTTATAGTGCCATCTACTGATTTTTGAGCCGTATGAATGGTGGTTACTGCAAAAGAAAAATTCTCTTTGAGTTTATCGCGTAGCGGTTTTGAAAGATTGGTCATCGCATCAAAATCCGTGGCTCCTTTCTGCCATAACCACTGGTAAATTTGCTTGGCTCGGAAAGTAGGTTCCCCCCATTCTTTAAGAGAATCGGTTATCTGAGCAAGGTCTAAGTCCCGAATGTCTTTCATAGAATAATGGCTAGGTGATTTTGGTTCGATTTTAAGAAATCTAAGCGCAAGAGGAAACGGATTAATTGTTATTTTTTCCTAAAGAACAAACTGATAGGAATACCCGAAAACGGGAAAGATTCTCTTAGTTTATTTTCAAGAAATCTTGAATAACTATCGGCTACGTACTGAGGTAAATTACAGAATAATGCGAAAGCAATTCTCTTGGAAGGTAATTGCGTTACAAATTTGATTCTCACAAATTTACCCTTCTTACTTGGTGGCGGATAGGCCTCAATAATCGGCAACAAGAAGTCGTTTAACTTATGGGTAGGAATTCTGTAGGTTAGATTTTCGTACACCTGCATAATGGTTTCCATGGCTTGGAAGATACGTTGTTTGCTTAACGCCGAAATGTACAAAATAGGAACATCTACAAATGGGGATATGGTATCCTTGATCACTTTGGAATATTCGATGTGGGTATTGGTATCTTTTTCTACCAAATCCCATTTATTCACTAAGATGATGATCCCTTTACCCTGTCTTTGTGCCATCCAGAACAAGTTTAAATCTTGCGACTCAAGACCTTGTGTGGCGTCAACTACAAGCACTACGATATCGGCATTTTCTAAAGCCCGTAAGCTTCGCATTACCGAATAAAACTCTATGTTTTCGTGAACCTTACTCTTCTTTCGAATTCCGGCAGTATCGATAAGTACAAATTCTTTTCCAAAGGCATTGTAATGGGTATCGATACTATCGCGTGTTGTTCCCGCAATTTCTGTGACGATATTTCTATCTTTCCCCAGTAAAGCATTTATCAAAGAGCTTTTTCCAACATTGGGTCTTCCAACAATGGCAATTCTGGGTAGATCAGCCAGTGTATCGTCTTCGGTATTTGGGGCTTCTTCTTTTAAGAATTCTACAACCTCGTCCAATAATTCTCCAGTACCTCCACCGTTGGTGGCTGAAATCTCATGGTAATGATCAAATCCTAATGCATAGAATACAGAAGTTTCCATTCGAAGTCTATCATTATCTACCTTGTTTACACAGAGTACAACCGGCTTCTTGCTTTTACGTAGGATTTGAGCAAATTCTTCGTCCATGGGATTAACATCGCTTTGCACATCCACCATAAAGATTAATACAGAAGCTTCATCAATGGCGATATGCACTTGTTCCCGGATTGCCGATTCAAAAACGTCTGAACTTTCTGGAACAAAACCACCTGTATCGATAACGGTAAAGTCGATTCCATTCCAATCAGACATTCCATAATGTCTATCCCGGGTTACCCCGCTATAATCGTCTACAATGGCTTTAAATTCCCCGGTTAAACGATTAAACAAGGTACTTTTACCCACATTCGGCCGACCCACGATGGCAACAATTCTACTCATAACAAATTTGAACTCGCAAAGATACGGCTATATGGGCAGATTTAGAGGGTTTAAGCGAATATAAACGATTACAAACGCGTATAAACGACTAATTTCAACGGGTATTAGCGATTTTGTACTAAGTTTGAATCATGGAATTAGCTCTTATTGCCGCAATAGGAAGAAATAGAGAGTTGGGTGCGGGCAACGAATTGCTGTGGCATTTACCCAAGGATTTTTCGTGGTTTATCAAACATACCAAGAATAAGCCCGTGATTATGGGAAGAAAGACTATGGAAAGTTTGGGTAAACCATTAAAAAATCGATTAAATATCGTTTTAACGAGATCGTCAGAGGTGATGGAAGGGTTTGTTAAGGTAGGAACATGGGATGAGGCATTTGCGGTTGCCAATGATTGGTTACAAGAGCGTGGATCGGTGGAATTTAATACAGCGGCGGACGGTTATTCAGTAAATGCAAACGAAATAATGATCATTGGCGGCGGCGATATATATAGGCAGGCCATTGAGCGAGTGAATAGGATGTATATCACCGAAGTAGAAGCTGAATTTTCTACAGCGGATACGTACTTTCCGGTAATTTCGGATCAATGGAAGCAGATTTATTCGGAATCTATCTCGGCCGATGAGAAGCACGCCGTTGATTTTCGATTTATCGTTTATGAACGAGGTTCTAACTTTTAGGTGTTACCTTTGTTGTTGAAACAAAATTCTATACAATGAAAGTCGCAGTATTCGCCAAATCGGTTCGAGACCCTAAACACCAAGAGGGTTTTGAGCGGTTGTTGATGGTATTGCGCGATCGCGGGCATGAGATTTATGTGCCACCGGTATTGGAAGATCACTTGAGGATTACCATATCCAGTGATATTAAAATTCAGGTATTTGATTTTTTCGATAAGGACAGGGAGGTTGTGGATGTTATGATTTGTGTTGGTGGGGACGGTACAATTTTGGATACGCTCCATTTAATACGCGATTCTAATATTCCGGTATTGGCCTTAAATACGGGTAGATTGGGGTTTTTAGCCGATGTGCAAGCGGATAAATTAGAATCGGCCATTGAAGATATAGAAAAGGGTAATTTTAGTATCGAATCGCGCAGTTTATTGCATTTGGAATCCTCGATTTCGATGTTTGATTACAACTTTGCATTGAACGATTTTGTAATTCACAAGAAGGAGACTTCCAGCATGATTGTGGTGCATGCCTATTTGAATGGGGAGTTTTTGAATAGTTATTGGAGTGATGGGTTAATTATCTCTACACCTACAGGTAGTACGGGATATTCTTTGAGTTGTGGTGGACCGATAATTTTCCCAAAGAGTGATAGTTTTGTGATTACGCCGATTGCCCCGCACAACTTAAACGTTAGACCGGTGGTAGTTCCTGATGATGTGGTGATTAGTTTTGAAATTGAAGGCAGAGCTAGCAGTTATTTGGCCAGCATGGATGCACGATCGCATTCGATTTCGGGAGAAGTGAATATGGCTGTTCGCAAAGCGGATCACAAGTTGCAATTGATGCGGTTATCCAATATTCATTTTTTGGATACATTGAGGAGTAAGCTTCATTGGGGTTTTGATCGCAGAAACTGATGCTCAAAAAGCGGTTAATCGGATTACTTTTTTTAGGATTTTTTCTAAATA
>CANGWH010000121.1 GCA_947457565.1 Flavobacteriales bacterium | reverse complement strand
GCTGAATCCAATGAGTTTGAAATCTTTGCAAATAACTAAAGCTTTAACAAAGGATGTGAAAAAATCCGATGTTGTAGTAATTTGTTTAGGCGAAGAGCCGGGTACGGAAATACCAGGAAATACGGAGTCGTTGGAATTGGATGCTGCCCAAAGAGATTATGTAATGAAAATTGCAGCCATGGGCAAGAAGATTGTATTGGTTTGTTTCTTTAATCGGCCGCTGATTATAACGGACTTGGATTCCGTAGTGCAGGCAGTAGTATATGCGTATTTGCCATCCGATTTTGGTCCGGAAGCATTAGCAAAAACCTTGGTTGGAATTAACAACCCGTCAGGAAAGTTGCCTTTTACATATCCACGTAGTAGTGGAAGTGTGGTTCAACACGATAGAAAACATACCGAAGATTTTCATGTGGACTTCAGTACCAATGCATATCGACCCTTGTATGATTTTGGTTATGGACTATCGTATACTCAATTCAAGCATTCGCCACTTACGTTGAACGGCGAATTCAAAGGGGTAAACGATACGGTTTGGGCCGAATGGACGGTAACGAATACAGGGAAAATAGATGGGTATGAGGTTGCTCAATTGTATTTTAGGGATGAGTTTGCGAGTATTACCCCATCGGTTATGCATTTAACGGGATTCAAAAAAGTTTGGATTCCTGCAGGGAATAGCGCGGTGATTCGATTGCCGATTACGCCTAAGATGTTAAGTTTTGTAGCCGAAGATTTAAAGAGAACCACAGAAGCGGGGGATTTTTCATTTTGGACTAATAACCCGTCTGAACAGAGGAAAAAGGTAGAGACCACTTTCAAGTTTTAACACAACATAGTAAAGCTAGAGCTATGAATAATCGAATGGCTAAGCTTCAATCTCGCTGACTAAGCTGCAATCTCGCTGACTAAGCTTCGCCTTTTGTTCTTTCATTTTATAGGTTGTTTAGGTGACAACTTATTTCAGGACGGGAGATGCATAAATAAAAAAGCACCGTTCTCTAAAAACGGTGCTTTTTTATTGGATTCTAAAATGGGTTATAACTTCTTGGAGGGATTTAATAAAGTATTTATTAGTTGTCCAAGGCAGCCTCAATTTCCATTCTAGTTGGGTTAATTTTTTTGGAATACTCTAACGTAGTCGACCTCCATCGTTTGAGGGAATAGTGTAGTGGCATCGGGATATCCTGGCCAATTACCACCAACGGCAACGTTAAATATAAAGAAGAACTTTTGATTGAATGGGTAGATACCTCCAGTATTGGCTGGAGTAAGCGTGTGGAATTTTACATCGTCTACGTACCATTCCACCAAATTATTTTCCCATTTTAATGTAAATACATGGTAAGCATCGGAAAAGTTACCGGATGATAAACCGTAGGAAGCAGTGCGTTGAGTAGAAGGAGGAGCAGCCCCAAAGTGAGCGGTTCCGTGCACACGATTGGGCTGATGACCAATTAATTCCATGATGTCTAATTCTCCGCATACAGGCCAACCCACCGTAGAAAAATTAGCTCCAAGCATCCACAATGCGGGCCAGATTCCTTGTCCTTTAGGCAATCGAGCTCTTATATCAATTCTACCGAATTGAAATTCTCTTTTACCTTGGGTTTTGATCCTGGCCGATGTGTAGTTATACCCACCCTGACTTTCTTTTCTTGCGGTGATGGTAAGTTTACCATTCGCTACCGTGCAATTAGCATTACCCGATGTATAGTATTGCCATTCGTTGTTGCCCCAGCCACCGGAACCATTGCCTACATCAAATCCCCAGCTGCTGAGATCTAAGGTTTCGCCCGAAAATTCGTCTGCCCAGGCCAATTTGTATCCAGAATAGGAACTTGGCGTACTATAACCATCGTTTAATGTTACGGCTTCAATACGGATAGTGTCAGTAGCTTTGATATAATCAGCGGCACTGGTATGAGCTTTAATGGTAACGAGGTAGTTTCCATCTTTGCCGAAGGTATAAGAAGCGATTCCAGTGGGGGTTTCTATGGTGTTGTCTCCATTAAGATCGCTAAAAATAGCCGAGTAATAATTGGCATTGTCTGCCTTCATCGTAATCGTTACTTTACCTTTTGGAGAAGTTGCATAATCAATTTTCCAAGTTAAGTTCTGTGGTAGAATCACTTGGTCAATGGGTTTTTCTTCGCAAGAATTCAATCCTGCTAGCAGGGAGAGGCACAATAGAGGTAGCACTAGGAATCGCTTTATTTTAAGCATATATTATTTTTGTTGAATATCATCCAAATAGAAGGTACCGGCGTTAGCAACATCCCACCCTGGGAATAAAACCAATCTATTAAACGTAGTGGCACCAGCATCGCTGAAATCAACTGTTATTTCTACCCATTGATTTGCTGTGGTAATATCTACATCTTTTTCAACAAGTTCTTTGTCATTGTTGCGGTTTTCTAATTTGATACGCATGATACCTGTTGCTGGAGCGTATACTTTAAGTGTAATGGTTTTGTTGGTAGTAAAATTAAAGGCATCAGTCATTTCTACGTATAAACCAGCCCACGTTTCGTTACCATGCACGGTTTCAAGAACTCTTGAACTTGTATTTATACCATTGGAATGAGGGTTGTTGATGATTGCATAAGTGCTATTACCAAAGGTTGTAAACTTAGGCTCAACGGATTCGAAGTTGACAGGAAGCGTATAGGTTGGATCGTTGTTTCCACCATTGTCGATAGGATAATCTTCAGGCACCAAACGAACATACCAAGCTAATTGACTGTTGGCAGCGTCAATGTATCGCAAATAGATTTCGTTCTCACTCATTCGTACTACTTTGTAGGTATTTACGCCAGTATAATAGCCGATAAATGATTTACCCGATACGGTTAATGTAGTGTCTGTGCCTAAGGTTAATGTCCAGTTCTGGTTCAATTGATCAGCAAAAGGAGCGGTGAAGTCGGTTTTGGGTGATGCAGTAGCACCGGGGAAATTACTTTCTTGTTTCGCGTTAATGTATACATCCCCTTGTGTCAGTTGGTCAAACCCAAATCCTTTTAAACGGAAAACAAAGGCATCGTTGTATAAACCCGTATTGGACTTATCATTTTTCTTTGCAGCCCACCACTCAGGGAAATCTCCAGCGGCTCCGGATGGATTGGGACCCACTCCAAAATGAGCATCGCGGGTTGAATCAATTACCCATTTTTTATAACCTTTACCGGCACTACCCCCGGTTAGAATGGTGTATAAAGGGTTGTTCAATAAGGTAGCGTCGTCTTGATCAATGGTAATGGTTTGTGAAGAAGTAGCACTACCGCCCGAGTTGAAAACAGTAAGGGTTACGGTGTAAGTGCCTTTTAATGGAAACGTACCTAACACGGTTGGACCTTCAGCTTGCGTGCCGTTTCCAAAATCCCATTTAGCAATTAAATTCTTGTTTTTAGCATTGAATTCGATGATGTTAGGATTATCGGGTGTGGCAGCATAGGTAAATTCTGCATCAGCAGCGGTTGGGGCAGTACCCAAGCTGGGTTCATCTTCGCAGCTGGATAAAGCAAGTAAGCTTACAGCGCTTAATAAAAATAGTTTTATGGGTTTCATGATTATTGGATTATTTTATCGATAACGTTATAGGTTAAGGGTTTAATGTTGTAGTTAGTTATTTAATAATTGGAGTTTTGCGGCCATTTTCCACCGGCTAGATCGATTTCAATTTGGGGTAATGGAAACACTTCGTGTTTTCCGATAACAAACCCGGGTATAGAAATACTGGCCTGACCGGTGCGTACTAAATCGAAAAAGCGGTGACCTTCGCAAGCGAGTTCATATCTTCTTTCTGTCCAGATATCGTTGATCAAGGAATTTCCGCCGTTGTTAATTGCGGATTGACCTACTCTGCTTCTAACCTGGTTGAGGTAGAGTCTAGCTTTGGTTTCATCGGGAGATGCTTTTCTGGCATTGGCTTCAGCAGCCATTAACAGAACATCGGCATAACGAATTACTTTATAATTTACCGGACTGGTTAAATCATTATCGGGCAATCCAATTTCGCCTTGTTTTTTGATATATTTATTGTTGTAATAACCGGTGTGTCCCCCTGCACCTTTGGCGTAGGTGATATCTTGAGGACGAGGTTGTTTAGCAATGAATGCATCGATATCCAAAATCGTTGCATCTCTGCGAATATCTCCTGTAGCAAATGCGTCGTATAAATTCTTGGTAGGTAAGTTGTAACTATTGCCATCGCCGTAGGTTGGACCATTGTATTGACGAATCCCTTGGAATCCAGGCCCGGCATTTCCTTCCAAACAAATTAAACAACCGTATCCACCGCCTTCAGAACCGGTATATTCAACGTCAAAAACTGTTTCTTTATGACCTTCATTCGCAACGGTAAATAATTGGTTATAATTTGAAATTAGTGAATATTGGTTTTGGTCGATTAAAGTCTGAAATGTCTGTGCGGACTCATCAAACTTATCTTGGTATAAATACACTTTCCCCAATAAAGCTAGGGCAGCACCTTTAGTAATTCTGCCTTTTTCTGCTGCAGTCCAATCCAAATTAGCGATTGCGTAGCTGAGGTCGGTTTCAATTTGTTTGTAAACATCGGCTTTAGGTGTACGGCTAACGGTGGTTACTTCATCGGCCCCCAATCGTTTGTCAATAATCAACGGAATATCTCCAAAGAACTTTACCAATTCAAAGTAATAGAATGCTCTTAAGAATGAGGCTTGGGCGAGAATGTTGGCTTTACCGGTAAAGTCGATCTTGTTTTTGTTTTCCATAATGAAATTCACACGGGTAATTCCGGCGTAGTTCCATCGGAATACATTTCTTAATTCTTGATTTACGGCTACATGACTCATGTCGTCAATTTCGTGCAAGCCACGGGTGTCGTTAACGCTTTCCCCGCCTGCAATGGTGTTATCAGAAGCAATTTCACCAAT
>CANGWH010000120.1 GCA_947457565.1 Flavobacteriales bacterium | reverse complement strand
GAGAAAATTTCCTTTGTTTTATCCGTAGATACACAAGAAGAAATCGATCATTATTGGGATTACTTCGCGAAAGACGGGAAAGCTGGCCAATGCGGTTGGTTGCAAGATAAATATGGTGTTTCTTGGCAGATTGTACCAACTATTTTAGGTAGATTAATGACAAATCCTGCTACTGCGCCAAAGGCTGCCTACGCATTTATGCAAATGTCGAAATTTGATATTGCCAAGCTGGAAGCGGCGGTTAAGTAATAGTAGTTCTTAATTTTAATTAATTTCTAAAATTGATATTGATGCGTAATTTTAAAAAGGGAAATACTAAGTACCCAGCCGTTGATTCAAGATTAAAGAAACCAAGAGTTTGTTCGGTTGAATTATTTTATCAATTGACTTTTTTACAGCTTAGGGTAGAGTAAATCCTAAATTATTATCTTCGTTGCTATGAGTGGATTAATTTCTAAAATTAAAGAAACCTTATTGCGAGACGATTATCAGGTAGGTGATAACGAAGCGAGAAAGGATATGTTGTTGTTGTTTGTTCGAGTAATTGCGGCGGTTTTGATGATGACCCACGGATTTCCCAAAATGGAAAAATTGATTGCGGGGGGAGAAATTAAATTTTACAACTTTATGTGGACCGGCCCAACAATCTCCTTAGCATTATGTGTATTAGGAGAATTGATCGCACCTATTTTTATTGTTTTGGGTTACAAGTTTCGTTTAGCATGTTTTCTATTGGCATTTACCATGTTGGTTGCAGCATTTGGAGCTCATTTTTCCGATCCTTTATCCGAAAAAGAGCATTCGTTGTTATACTATTTATTGTTTTTAGTTTTGATGCAAACAGGGCCTGGGAGATACAGTTTATTGCATTGGTTGCAGGGGAGAAAGTCTTAAATGGAGTGACTAATATATCCGATTGAATTTACTGCCTTAAATTTTACGATTATTTTATACTTAAAACTTAGGCTTCAATTTCAATAGATACAATCAGGTTTGTATATCCACATTTATACCGTTCTTCAATACAATTAAAGTAAGTTTATTATGCACGAATCGGCATTTGTTATCAGGCGAGGGACATTAGATGATGTGGCGTTGTTGCATCAAATCGGAATAAAAACTTTTGATGATACGTTTGGCGGTACGTGTACTAAGGCCGATATGAAAGAAGTGCTGGGGAAGTTTTTCAACGAAGATCAGTGTAAGGTAGATTTAGCAGATTCGAAGGACAATTTTTTCTTTTTGGAAGAGGGCGGCGTAACAAAAGGATATATTCGTATTAATGATATTCATGAATGCCCGTTAGATTCATTGAATGAATTTCGTACGGTGGAACTAGTTCGGTTGTATGTGTTAAAAGAATACCACGGCACCCATGTTGGTAACGAATTGATGCAATTTGCTATTCGATTTGCTGCAGAAAATGGATACGAAAAGATGTATTTATCGGTTTGGGAATATAATTACCGAGCGCGTGGATTTTACGAAAAACATGGATTTACGAATACGGGAATCAAGAATGATTTTCCTTTGGGGTCAACCCCTCAAACCGACTATTGGTTTGTGAGGGCTATCGGGTGAATTTAATTCGTAGTTATCGATTTTATACCAAATTTGGCGTTCTTGTTCGTAATTGAACGCCCCCATGTTTTTAAATCCAATGTTTTTTAAAATTTTGTTAGATGCAATATTGGCTTGATGCGCTGCAGCATATAATGAAGGTAATTGCATGTTGTCGAAGCCATATTTTAAACAAACTTGTGCAGATTCTAATCCATAGCCGTTCCCCCAGAATTCTTGTCTAAATCGGTAGCCCAGATCATAATAATTTGATACTCCATTGGTTGTTGTTGGATTGTATTTCAATCCGCTCCAACCTACGAATTCATTTGTATCTTTATGGATAACAGCCCATCGTCCTATACCATACTTTTTGTATTGATCTTGAACAAATTCGATAATTTTCAAGGATTCATCAATGGTTTTGATTGGCTTATTGCCCAGATAGCGATGTACCTCTGGATTTGAATCTAACAGAAACATTCCTTCGGCATCCCCTAATTCTAATTCTCGTAAGATTAAACTAGGGGTTTCAAGGATATGTTGGGACACGTTTATTGAGCTTAGTAATTTCGACCGTGGTTGGAAAGCATGTTGAATGCTTCTTCCCAGGTAGGAATATTATCTGATTCGAAACCGTAGGTTTTACCGGTAGCGATTTTATGAAATGACTTCATTGCCTTTAAATGTGTTCCAGATCGCATGAATTCAAGCATTACTTCTCTGCTATCCCAGGCGGTTAGGGTGCATTGGTACCCTTGAATTCGTTTTACCTCGCAGAATTGATTCCCTGCAGCGGTTTGGGCTTGTCTGAACGAAGGAATCGCCAATGTCCAGAATTTAATGGTGGCGAATAAGCTTTTGGGCTTCAGGCCAGTGATGGAGATATACATCAAGTGTTAATGGGATTTGTTTTTATTTTTAAAAAGTCAGCAAGGAATAGCCAATGCTTAATGGCATGATTAGAATTTTTCTGAATAAGGAATTAGATTAAATTGTGCAAAATGGTGATGGAAATGTTTGTAATGGAACCATAACCACTCGTTGTAATTTAATTCACCAAAAATATTGTGCAATTGAGTTTTTGAAGCTTCCGATTGGAAATGATTTTTGAAAAGTTCCAATGCTGTTTTTAAGGAAACTATTGCTTCAGTTATGTTAGAATTTTTACAGGGAATGGGATCCTTGGGCAGGGCAGGGTTGTGAAAGAATTTTGGCATGGATCTGTCACTCAATAACAAAAGCGACTTAGTTTTTGCCACTTTTTCTATAGGGGTGATCAGAGGAATTTTGTTGATGCCATTACTTACATTTATCGCCATTGTTAAATGCTCAATCATTTGCTGTGCATTCATTCTTCCCCAAATTGGATTGGTTGTAGTAGACAATGTATCCAATAACTGAAATGTTTGTACAAAAACGAATTCTTCTAAAATATCTAAGGACTTCATTTTATTTGTTTCCAATTAGAGTTTTCAATTTTAACATATTCTAAATTGTAATCCATCAGTAAGAAAAACTTCAATTATTTTTTTTAGAAAAAAGTTTAGTAATTGTGCCTACTAATAACAAAAGAAAAATACAATTTATCATTGCTGGGCCTAGAGAAGATTTGCCCTTGTATAGAGCATTCCCTAATGAGCTGTCCGAGGTGCGAATATCTAAATAAGTGTAGAATAAAATTGCTATGGTTACGGTAATGGTTACAATTTTTTGATGTCTTATTGCATTGACAAATCTACCTAAATAGAGTACCAAAATCCCAAGTACTATCATATGGATATAGACCCAGGTTATGGCATCTTGATAATGAGGTGAATCAATGATATCATCGGGCACTTGAAATTCGGCCATGCTTTTCAATAGACCCTTTGCAAACAGCAATAGAGCCAACGACATGAATGAAATTCCAATGAAAGTAAAAGTGAATTTGAAATTGGGGGTGGGAATTTTCATACACTTTTCGGGTTTTGGTTTAATCGGCTTGTCCTAGAATTTTCTTTCTTAGTTCGGGAAAGCGGTAAAATGCAACGGCTAGAACCAAGGTTAATACAATGCAAGGGGCCATTAAGTCTTGTGCATGTTGAACATGTGTGGCTATTGCTCCACCCATGTATGCAGAAAGTAACATTGTTCCAAGAATCCCGGTACGAGGCCATACAAATAGAATTACACTGATTAATTCAACAATGCCAATGTTTCTGTAGTTTTCGGCATTAATACCAAAGCCCTCCGCCATTCTAACAGCTTCTACGTTACCCATAAGTTTGCCAGAGGCACTGCCTAAAAAAACTAAAGTGACCAAGCCGGTTAATGTCCAATAAATAATTTGGTTTGTTTTCATAATTTTTTGGGGTATTGAAGAATGCGAAAATAGAATAAATTGGCTGATATACAGCGATTTTGCCCTAATTGTACAATGAGATTTCAATTCAATTAAAACAAAAATCAGGTACAAGAAATTTATGTCGATTTTTTATTAGTCCGACTAAATTCTGAATGAGGGTTGTTCAACTTTCGTGATTTTTACTTGCCGAAGTCCGCCGAGTAGTTTTACTTACTGTCCAGGTGTTAAGTATCAATATTACAGCCCAAATTAACAATCCGGGCATGGGGTATGTGGTAAGATCGGCGGAATCGCTATTGTTTTTTACGCCTGAAGTATATAATTCAAGCCAAAAAGGGAAGCAAATTAGTAGGGTTAAGCTGAAGTAGAGGAATATTTTCTTTTCGTTTTTTTGGAATTTGTAAATGAGTGCGGTGAATATAAGTATGAATGTAAGTTGGAATTTGTAGGCAAAGTTAATTCCCCAAAACGAAGTGTCTTTCCCAAGAATGTATCCGCCAAGGATGTAGATATTGGGTACGTCTTTACCATAATATTCGATTCCTTTCGGTCCAATTTCCATATACACAAAGGGTGTGAATAGAGAGATTATGGCCAAAATTATCATCCATTGGGCTGCTTTTTTTATTTTGGGAATGGCGCTCATGTTGTTATTCAAATCTTATTAGTATTGGTGGAAATCGTATCTGAACCTGGGTGTTGTTGATACTTGAATTAGACTAATAACGAATTGCGTTTCAAAAGATTTTTACCAGATACAGATATTGGATGATTTGCTACATTTCGATATCATTGCTGGTATGTCGTCCAATCAATTCATGGAAATTTCTAGCAAACCTTAAGCAATGAATGGGCTGGTACATGTTGCATCAACAAAATTGTGAATTTAATTTTTATTAATTATAGCTTAAGGTTAAGAATTACAAATTAGGTTTTAAACTATTTAGCCATACGGATGTCTATTGGTAAATTGCGTTTATGAAAAAGTTGCTGTTGGCTACCACGTTGGTGTTGATGTTATTTCTGGCTTGCAAAAAACAAGTAAGTTCACCAAATACGGTAGTTAATGATAGTGCTTATCAGATTACAAAAACCATTGTAGGGGATAGTTTTTCTGTGGATGTGGTTATCGATAAACCCAAAGGAACTTCTTTTGATGTGTTGATGGTTTTTCAT
>CANGWH010000119.1 GCA_947457565.1 Flavobacteriales bacterium | reverse complement strand
TCCTTTTTGTATCGCTGATGCAACCGTTCTAACCGAGGCGGGTTATGTAGGTGAAGATGTTGAAAGTATAATCTCTCGATTGCTGCAGGTTGCCAATTATGACGCCGAAAAAGCGCAACGTGGCATTATCTATTTAGATGAAATCGATAAGATTGCTCGAAAAAGCGATAATCCTTCCATCACACGTGACGTTAGCGGTGAAGGCGTTCAGCAGGGCTTATTGAAACTATTAGAAGGAACTATTGCCAATGTAGCCCCTGAAGGTGGTCGTAAACATCCCGATCAAAAATATATTAAAGTTGATACCAGTCAAATTCTATTCATTTGCGGAGGTGCTTTTGATGGAATTAAAGATATTATTGGAAGACGGGTGCAAAATAATGCCGTTGGATTCAGACGAGCAGACAATAAAGAAATATCGGACGTTGGATTATTGAGTTTGGTAACGCCGCACG
Source organism: Flavobacteriales bacterium (assembly GCA_947457565.1). Taxonomy (GTDB): domain Bacteria; phylum Bacteroidota; class Bacteroidia; order NS11-12g; family UBA955; genus JAGKXC01. The sequence goes on along the minus strand of CANGWH010000119.1, from coordinate 4,759 downwards.
ATTTGAAAAAATTTGGTTTAATTCCTGAACTCATTGGTCGATTGCCGGTTATTGCTGCACTTGAACCATTGGACAAAACCACGTTAAAGCAGATATTAATAGCACCCAAAAATGCTCTACTGAAGCAATATCAGCACTTATTTGCTTTGGATGGCATAGAACTAACCGTTGAATCGGAGGCTATAGATTATATTGTTGATGTTGCGTTTGAGAATAAATTAGGCGCAAGAGGGCTAAGAGGCATTTGTGAAAGTGTTTTTCAAGATTTCATGTACGAAACTCCTTCAGAAAACAAGAAAAAATCGCTGCTTATAAGCAGAGTAATTGCTGAATCTAAATGGAATAATCAAGAAGAACGAAAGTTCATTGCTTAAACGATTATTTTAATTTCACATACAAATTCCATTTTTTGGGTAAATTGCACCCTTTGATGGAAAAGAACAATAAAAAAATCCTTAACGCTTGGACCTTTTATGATTGGGCCAATAGCGTCTATCCCTTAGTAATTTCATCGGCCATTTTCCCGGTTTATTATACGGCAGTAACTACAGTAAAAGATCCAACTACCGGAGCAATAATCAACGATAACGTTGAGGTCTTTGGCAGTGTGTTTAAGAATACCGTAATAAGCAACTACGTTTTAGCTTTATCGTTTTTAATTATTTGCATAACCTCACCATTATTAAGTGGAATAGCGGATAGCAGGGGTAACAAGAAAAAATTCATGCGTTTTTTCTGCTATTTGGGAGCAACTGGATGTGCCGGATTATATTTTCTTACTAACGATGCGGAAACGCTTACTTGGGGTCTGGGTGCTATCTTTTTAGCAAGTTTAGGATTTTGGAGCAGCATAGTTTTTTATAATTCGTTTTTACCCGATATCGCAGAAGCAGAGGAAATGGATAAAATTTCGGCAAAAGGATACTCCATGGGATATATAGGAAGCAGTACGATGCTGATTTTGTGCCTTGTTTTTATTCAAGTTATTTCCAAACAGATTGGATTAAGTACGGGTGAAGCAACTCGATTGTGTTTCTTGGGTGTCGCTATTTGGTGGATAGGTTTTGCTCAGATTTTCTTTGCTCGAGTGCCTGAAGTTTCCAGAAAACACAGCGGCGATTCTATTTTTAAAGGATTTCACGAACTAAAGAAGGTATGGGATCAGTTAAAACATAATCGCAGTATAAAGGTGTATTTAAGTTCTTTTTGGTTTTATTCTATGGGTGTTCAAACCGTGATGTTAGTAGCCGCATATTTTGGTGCAAAATTTCTAAATATGAAAGCAGATAAGTTGTTGCCTATTATATTAATTATTCAATTTGTTGGTATTGCTGGCAGTTATTTTTTCTCCTGGGTTTCGAAAAAACGTGGCAATAAATTCAGTTTACTTATAACCTTAATAGTTTGGGTTTTCATCTGTATTGGCGCATGGATAGATGCGGAATATAAATCGGAAGAAGGCTTTTTTGTATTAGCTTTCTTTGTTGGCGCAGTAATGGGTGGAATACAAAGTATGAGTAGAAGCACTTACAGCAAATTAATCCCAGAGGATACAGTAGATACAGCTTCTTTTTTTAGTTTTTACGACATCACCGAAAAATTTGCAATGGTTATTGGCCTTTTCATTTTTGCTTATGTTGAACAACATTCTCCCGAACGTGGAATGCAAAATTCAGTTTTAGCCCTAGTAGTATTTTTTGCAATTGGTTTTGTTCTTCTTTTAAGATTAAATGATCCTCGCTTAAAACCGATGAATAAATTATCTTAATAGCGTAACTGTACCTCTAAACTCCAGTTTTTTCATATCCAAGGAATAAAGTTCCAAGTAATAGGCATAAACTCCTTGCGGGCATATTACTCCATTGCTATTTCCATCCCATCCAGTTTGTAAATCCTCGCTTTTGTGCAGGATTTCACCCCAGCGGTTGTAGATGTACAGCGTTCCTTTTAGGAAGTTTTGTGCAGTAGGCGTAAATCTATTATTCACCGCTGGACCTACCCCATCGGGAGTAAACACATTGGGAATAAACACAATTATGTCTGGTCCTATATAAACAGGTTGTTCAAAGGTATCTGCACAGCCATGATTGGACGTAGTAATTAATCTAATTTTATAGGTAGCTGTATCCTTGCCATAAGCAAATCTAGGCTCGCGAGCGGTAGAAGTATCATTGGCATTTCCAGTTCCAAAATCCCATTTATAGTTCAATATCGGATTAAATGGATTGGATGGGATTGTGCTTTGATTAATAATTCTAAACTTAGGCAATGCCACTGTAGTTTTAAATGGTGGATCCGTAGAGAAATATGCCTGAGGAATTGGGAACGCTTGTACATTATTCACTCCATATTTCGTAGTAACACAAGGACCTAAAGTATTTATTACCTTCAAGGCCACGGAATATTTACCTTGAACATCATACGAAATATTGGTAGGGTTTTGCAAATTTGAGGTATCGCCATTTCCAAAATCCCAATGATATGCTAACTGCGATTGTGGAATCCCTGACTTTTCTACTGCCGACCAGTTTGTATTCAATGGAACACATCCATTGATGGATGACAATGGATCAACCACCGGATATTTATGCAGTAAAATAGTAATTGTATCTGTAGCCGGTGGGCAAACATCATTGGCAATTGGTTCGGTTGTTACCATTAATTTAACAATACCTGCAGCCGCATCGTTGCTACCGTTTTGGAAATTTATATTCTCGTTAAATGGATTATCGATATTACCATCTACACTTACTTCTTTTGTCCATTTTACCTTATTACCAACATACTTAGTTGTACTCTGTATTGCAAATGGGGTTCCTTCGCAAGCCTGAGCGGGGTCTGGCGTTGTGATACTTACTTCCGGTTGATTTCTTACCGATACATTGTAGGTCTCGGTATCACTACAGCCGTTGTTATCCGTATAGGTGAATCGTAAGTTGTAGGGACCTTCCACGTTATTGGATGTGCCTTGTGTAAAGGGTTTAAACTTACTTCCGTTCAGTGTTAAACCACTGCTCACCGCACTCCATACAGCCGTAGCTGTGGCTGGTTTGGTTTGAGCTGTATTGATTCTGCTGCTTAAATCCAATTCTACCCCATTGTTACAGATTGTTATGGGTGCTAGTAAAACCGCATTGGGCGTATCGTTCACGTAGATATAGAAGCTATCTTGTTTCAAACAACCCGTGGCTGCATTGCTATAACGAATAAACCACGTTCCTACGCCAAAGCTTGGCTTGAAATAATGCCCTTGTATTAATTGGGTACTCTTTACTTTGGGATCGTTTCTGTCGTAATTGTATTCGATAATCTCATACTTTGATCCATCATTATTTCTAGCTTGTACCCCGTTTACTGTTATGTATTGGTACAACTCCATCGTATCCCAGTTCACACACACCGGATTGGGTGAGGTTACTTTAATCGTGGGTTCGGGGATGATCTCTACCTTCACTGTATCACAGGTGCGGCAACCCGTAATCTGATCCTCTACGCACAACCCAAACTTGTATATCCCTTGGTAATTATCCTCCGCTGGAGCACCAAATCTAAACCGCCAATCGGGAGAACCTAAGGGATTGTTGTTGTACAATATGGAGCTAGGTATTCCACCGGGAGACTGTAGGATGGTCCAATCCATCTTAATCCCTATTTTTACTTTGGGTCTACGCGTAATTGCATCCATGCTGATTTCTCCCAAATCCTGACAGAAGGTAGAATCGGCTAAGTCTACCATCGGGTTACCATTGATTCGCTGGATTACGCTATCTATGTTGATACATCCGTTGGTGTCTTTGTACCAGCCGTACACTTTACCTTGGAAGCTATTGCCGTTTTGCAACTGGGCATTGTTCAACGCCGTAGTTTTGAATCTATGGCGTGTGGTGGTTACTGAGTCTACCATGTTGAACGCGGATCCTGCTCCAGGATTAGGCGTAGTTGATGGCTTGGTATATACGTTGTTGGGCAACTTGTTTTCAAACGCCCATATTCTCACTCCGTTCTCTTTTCCGCGGTTAAAGAAGTTGTTTACCTCGATATCTCCATACACAAAACACTGCGACTTCAACGGCTTGGGATCCCACTTCACAAATGGCAACGCATTTACCCGCACCCGTATGGTATCGCGATCTTCGCAGGTCACTCCTCCTTGGGTTACTTTGGTGTATAAATCATAATCAAAGAACTGAGGGGCTCCACCTGGGGTATTGGTATTAGCTGGCTTAATGCTATAACTGGTATTACTTCCCAGGGTTTTATTCCCTGTAATATCAGACCAGGTATATTGCGCTACAATACTGCTTGGTCTGTGCGTTGCATCTAGCGTAGTAGATTTTTGGTTACAGATGGCTTTGTCGGCACCAGCCAAACTCACCACCGTATCGTTCACAAACAGCTCTACTGTGTCTTTCTTCTTACACTGCCATTTGGTTTCCATTACCTCCACGATATATCTGCCCTTGATATTTACATTGATGGTTCGGGTGGTATCCCCGCGGTTCCATTTGTATTTCACTGTATCGGCATGTTGGGCATCAAACGTATAGCTCTGATAGGTACAGATTCGTTGGTCTGGACCCAAACTCACCACCGGCAACGGTTTTAAGAATATAGTAACCGTATCGTAGAAAATACAACCATCTCCGTCTTTTACGCGGACACGAATGGTGGAATCTCGGTTGATGTTTGGAATGGTTAAATCCTTCAACGTATCGCCATCGTTATGCTTCTCTGCTTTCCAGGGAGAATTTAAACCGGT
>CANGWH010000118.1 GCA_947457565.1 Flavobacteriales bacterium | reverse complement strand
CTCATCATCAGGCCCTCGGTGCTGAATACTGTTCAACGCCAGCTTAAACCGTCTTCCCGATTGTTTGGCTGTACCTACCTTTACAAATAGTCCACACATTACGACAGTAACCGTTGCATATTCCTTAACATCTCGTCATTCTTACCTTCACCTATATTCACTTCAAATAAATTCGTATTCTGTACCCAAGGAATTACAGGAAATATCCGAGAATATTCTTTGCCAAAAACATAATTAGTAATACCCGCTTTTCTACCCAAATAGTACAGATATATATCATCCCCCGTTGCAAAAAAATCCATCGCCTCTCGCACATTGAAATATTCCAACAATACTCCCGGTTGGTTATATAAACAGCCGTAGCCGCCCATTAACAACAGTTCATCACCTTTCTCATTAGTAAATACATAGTCCCACTTTCCATAGGCTATATATTCAAGACCCCGCTTTTCCATTTTCATAGCTAATAACGAAATTGTCGCCTTCTCCCCTAATCCTTCATTGATCGCTGAAATCCTCTCTAAAAAATCATACGGATAAATAATATCGTCATCAATGGTAATAATCTTGTGGTTGGGAAACGACTCAAAAGCATACCGATATTTTTTGTGCGATCGCAAGTTGCCATCCACAAATTCAATAGTTAATCCATGCGATTGCAATTGAATTAACTCCTTCGGCATATCACCCAATTCATTGGGAAATTCATCCCTGCTCAAATACAAAATCAATCTGCTTGGTTTCACATTTCCTATCAACATAGATGAAATCGGAATGTAAACCCACTTAATCCTTCCCCGATAGGAAGTCATACTAACAATATAATCTTCTAACACCGCGTCGCCGGTTGTAAATAATCCCAATGCTATTCTCCATCGCACCAACCAGCGATAATAACTAAGTAGAATCCGGTTTATAACCCGAAAATAAATCCTATCAACGCCCGTAATCCGAACCTTTGAAAAATAGGCCGAAAAAAGTACCCTGTTAAAAATACCCGTTTACTTAATAATCTTTTTAATCCAATAGCGTATGCCAAAACGGTTCCTACTACTACTTCCATAATAACCATAGCCACCGTATCCATAAGCATAATTATTACCATAATAATAACCATACTTGCCCAATCCCTTGGGTTTAACCCCATTGAAAATTACCCCAAATTGGGTAAATATGCCGCTTTCTTTGGCCTTATCCAAAATATTCTCTACCACTTCTTTAGGCGTGTAATTGTAACGAATAATAAACATGTGTACATCACAAAACCTAGCAATAATCTCTGCATCCGAAACCAATCCCACCGGTGGCGTATCAATAATAATAATATCAAACTGTTCGCGCAATTCAACCATCAATTTACTCATCAGTTCGCCTTCCAGCAATTCGCTAGGATTAGGGGGAATTGCCCCCGATGGCAAAATGTACAAATTCTCGTATTCCGTTGCGTATAAAACCTCATCCAAATTACTGCTTCCGTTTAAGTAACTCGACATACCCTTCTTCATACTCATGTTGAACATCTTATGAAGCGTAGGCTTTCGTAAGTCGCCCCCTACCAATACTACTTTTTTATTGATTAAACTATAACTCATCCCTAAGTTCACCGAGATGAAACTCTTACCTTCCCCCGGTAAACTGGAACTAACCATTAACACCTGATGGTCCGTTTGGGTTTTGTAATACGTAAGCTTGGTTCGCAGCGATCGCAACGTCTCCGCCAAATGTCCGCGTTCGTTAGTATTTACAATTACACCACGCTTACGCTCATCAAACATCAACTCTCCCATCAATGGTACACCCAACATCTCCTCAATCTCGTCCTTAAACTGAATCTTCGGATTCAACATTACCCGCCAAAAATAAAAAGCCAACGGCAAAAACACCGCTAATGAAAAGTTCAAACCATACGTCAAGTGGGGCTTTGGACTTAAAACACTTCCGCCATAGGCACGTTCAATTACGCGAATGTCCGAAACAGTACTCGCAAAAGATATCGCAGACTCCTCTCGCTTCTCCAACAAATAAGAAAAAATCTCGTTCTTAACAACCTGCTGCCTACTGATATCAATCAATTTTCGCTCGTTCGCAGGCAAGGATAGCAATTCTGTTTTACTGGAGTTTAACTGACTTTGAATCTTCCGCTTATTAATCATTAAATTCTCTCGTATACTGCCAATATTATCGAAAATACTCTTCTTGGTATCCCGTATTTCCTCCGTTAATGAAATCAACGACTCATTGTTTACCCCAGATAATTTCTTCTGCCGATTGTATTCAAATTCTAATTCGTACAACTTTAATAACAGCATGTTCAATATCGGATCCGCGATATCCATGATGGACGGTGCCAACCCAGGATTGTTCTTGTTGTTGGTTAAATAACTCTCTACAGATCCCAACAACGCTAATTTCAAATCAATTTTACCCAACTCCACATCGTGCGCCATTACTTTATTAACGTACAACGAAGACTGCGACTTCACATCAACCACACCGCTATTAACCTTGAAATTCTCTATGTTCGATTCCACACTGTCTAACTCTCCACTTACTAACCGCAAACGATCTTCAATAAAATTAATTGTATACTGAGCAACCTTGCGCTTATCCTCAACGCCAGAGTTAGTATACTGATTAATAAATTCATTCAATATTCGCTGGCAATTCCTAACATTATACCCATTATACCGTATACCAATGATAGTGGTTCCTTTTCCAGTAGGTGCAGGAGTTACAGAATTTACTAATGTATTGATTTCCTGTTCAAAGGAGCTAATTCTAATTTTGTATAATCCCGGATTTATCTTTTGTAACGACTCATTTATAATAGAAATCCGATAATATTCATCCCTAATTTTTATCGTCTGATCCTTAATCTCGTATACCTGCCCGTCCAACCGAATGTTCTTTTTTCTAGAACCAATGACAATATCAATATCCAAATTACCACCCTTTAAACTGTCTTCGTTTAAGGCCTCTAACTGAACAGGGAAATCCCAATCCAATTCGGTATACTTATCGTCATTCAATGAGTAATATCGGACATAACTGTTAATACTCTTTGCAACATCCGCACACAACATCCGCGATTTAATAATCTCCAACTCATTCTCTACAACTTTAGCCGATGCAAACATGTCCAAGTCCTCCAAAACTTGCTGACCCTTACCACTGCTTAACTCTGGTTTTATTAATACTTTACCAAAAACCTCATACACATAAGACTGTTTGCTTAAACTGTACTTGCCCGCGAAATAAGCAACTACAAACGATAAAATATAAACCGGCCAATACGGTAAAATTACTCGCTTAATGATATTGTAAGGCGTAAATACCCTGTCTGGAGTAAACTCTTTACCGTTAATGCTGTTTGAAGTGTTATTTTTTATATTCAAGGAAAGTTAATTATTGACGAAAAACATTGTATAACAACAACATAAACGACGTGGTTGAAATTACAATCGGCATAAATTGAGACGTTAAGGTGGAATTAAATCGTTTGGCCATGTTAGGTTCTACATAAATTATATCACCCGGACGTACATAGAAAAATTCACTGCTTATATAATCCGATTGCGTTAAATCTATCTTTCGTACAACCTTTCCCTTGGGTGTATTGCGAATTACAGTAACCGAATTGCGATTCCCGAACAACGTGATATCCCCCGTCAATCCCAACACCTGCAGTAAATCCACATTCTTAGATGTAATAGTAATAGCTCCCGTCTTAGCAACCTCACCCAATACCGTCACCACAAAATTTAATACCCTCACATTAACCATCGGATACTTTGTATATAGTCCAAACCAAACCTCCAACGAATCTTCCAATTGTCCAATACCATAACCCTGAACCTTAATCTTTCCGATTTTTGGTACCTTTAAATACCCACTATCAGATACCACAAATCCACCCGCCAATGTTCCCCCACCTAAAACCCCAACCCCAGTAGTACTAACCGCTCCCCCATTACCCATATTTACCGAATTAACCAATTTGTCTACTTCGCTGTTTAAACTGGTTAACTGAATGTTCAATTGCATTCCAGGCTCTATTACCAAATCATAGAATTGTAACGAATCAAATTCTGTTGAATCCTTAACATCGGTTAAGTATGCCATTCGATTCATATTGCCGCAAGAGGAAATGAACAACCCAATCACAAAAACAATAAAATAACTAACGCGTTGAATGTAACTAATCATCTACATGGATTTACCTAAAAATAAAACAAATTAAAGAGCTTTTCTGCAATTTTTTGCAAAGCTTCGCCCCCTCGGTCACAATTTAATTTTGACGAGTTTTATCTACAGATAGCAAATTTATAAGGAATCCAGCGCTTAACAAGGCAATGTTATGTTTAATTAGACTTATAAAAATATCTTTCTCCCATAACCAGCACAACAACCGTGCGCATAACTATGCTAAAATCCAACAGCCAACTTAAATGCTCCACATAATACCGATCAAATACCCAACGCTGAGGCCACGTTAAAAAAATACTCCCATTTACCGCCGCTAATCCCGTTAATCCTGGCTTTACCAGTATCCTAACCCTGCCATTTTCATCAAATTTCTCTTGCAAATTGGGCAAACTGGGCCTAGGTCCCACAATCGCCATTTCGCCCCGCAAAACATTAAATACTTGCGGAAGCTCATCAATTTTTAACCGGCGAATTATCGCCCCAATCCGCGTTACATCCGGGTCGCCCGCTACGGTTTGTTTATTAAATAAACGACCAGGTTCATGCGTCATACTCCGAAATTTAATCAACATAAACACCCTTCCATTAAGCCCCAAACGCTCCTGCTTAAAAAATACAGGCCCCCGGCTGTCCACAACAATCAATACGGCAGTAATTAATAATATCGGCCCCGTAATCAACAACACCAACAAAGCAACTACATAGGCCAATATGGGTTTAATTAATTCCGAATAAATCGTGGTTCGCTTCATCCCTTTATCTATTTACAAATTTTCGAATAACCTGCAAATACAAAAAAACTGCCAAGCTCAATCGCAAACGTACCAATAGGAAAAAAATCATCCAGTGTATCCGTAAAGCACCTACCGGAAACGAACGTATCACCGAGCGATATTCACCCACCAACCTCCTAACCTCACCATACTTTTCTAATGCACCTTGGGGATTTCTTCGCCCGCAAATTGCCAAAGAAACATTCACAAACGATATAACCCTTCGATTATTTAAACGAAATATCGCATCTTCCGATAAGCCCATCTT
>CANGWH010000117.1 GCA_947457565.1 Flavobacteriales bacterium | reverse complement strand
TACGCAGAAGCAGTACTCAAAGCGGTAAATTTGGGCGATGATACCGATACGGTTGGTTGCATAACCGGTGGTTTGGCGGGCTTGTTTTATGGGATCGAAAATATCCCCGACCATTGGATTCAACAACTTCGGCGTAACCAAGATATTTCCAATCTTGCCGATCGATTCGTGCATAAATTATCCCAACTGCCCGTTGGTTAGGGTAGGGAATTTGGCTATTTTCACCCAATCGAAATCAACTATGCAAATCCCAATGCACCTGGGGAAAAACTCCCACGAAACCCTATACATTTGCTCTATCGACCTTCCCGCGGCCATTGGTTTTTTTGTTCCGCATACCGATTTTGAAATATTGGAAATTTGCGAATTTGCCTCCAATCCGGATGAATTACCGGTTCCGGAAATTAGTTTGCTCGATAATAACGTTAGCCACCAATGGAAAGGAATACGGAAATATCTGTTCGACACTATCCAAGATACGAGTTTGGTGAGATTGTCATTCAAAGGAGCCAACGAAACCCAAGGCCACTGGGAGTTTTTCTATAACTACGGGGAATTTCATTATCGCAATACCGATGCCCAAGAATTCAATAATCGATTGACCCAGTTTCTGCATTTTTCTCACCTGCCAGTAACCGGACTAATGACCTTATTGGATGCCTGTATGCCCAAATCGCTACTAATCGAAGGCTATTTCGGCATGGAAGATGTTGATTTGCAGGAAAGAATGCAAACGGAAATAGAATTCCAAAAGCAAAATTCGTGGCAAATTCAACACAACCCCTTCGAATGGGAAAACCGATTCTTCGAGGATTATGTTCCGGAGCGTTTGTTGCCCATGGATGTGCAGTTATCGGATTTTTTTAATCGACACCCACCGGTATCCTTTTATCTTCAAAGAGCGGATCAATTCAACACTACGGTTTTTCTGGTATTGGTGGATGAACAGTTGGAACCACTCCATCCCATGTACCAAGATTGGTTCGATAATCATTACGAGGGGGATTGGAAGGCTAGGTTGGAGCAGGCGCTGAAATACAACGATTTATCCTATTTCTGCAAGGACTTTTTCGTTTTGCAATCGGAAAACAATCAAAACATCTACCAGTTCTCGGTACTTCGGGTTCCAGAAAATTACAAGAGCATGGAATACGCCGATTTCGAGCTGTGGTTTTTAGATCGATGGAAATGGACCTTGAGCTCTTTGAACAGGGACGAAAGTTGTGCGATTTTTAGTTTAGAGTTGCACGAAGGGTTGGGGGACCCAGTATTTACTGAGGGAATTCATCCGATGATTTCCATGTATAAAGAATGGTCGGTGAGAGAAAGCAAACAACATTGCCTATTTTTCTTACCGCAAACTCGCGAGGATTATGAACGATTAATGGACGAAAAAGTTAAATTTATTCCTGCGGTAAAGGACTTGAATCCTGATGACAAAATAGTGTTTCGATTTTATTTGCAGATGGATAGTTGGACCAATATGGATTTGAAATCAAGTCGAAATGAAGAAAATCCGTTTATATAATTGCAATCCCAAAACCGATAGCGCAGTATGGTTAAACTATTGAATCACAAGTTATTTCGTGGATTATTTATTGGCTTATCCATGGCATTGTTGATGGTATTCTTTGCATGGTTCTGGTTGAAAACAATCATTTTGTTGGGCATTTATCCAGGAATTACGGAACAGCAGTGGGAGGGGACAGCCTATCAAAGCGGATTATTTTGGAGAGTTGTGTTGGTAACAGTCTTTTACAATTATCCCGGCTATTGGTTATTTGTTTTAATCAATAAAGGATTAACCTCGAAGTGGATTAAAGTAGCTTGGTTGGTGCTGAGTATCGTAATTTCTACCATTATTTCAGGGGTTTGGGTATATAGCAATTACAGTGGACATACGGGAATACATGCACCTTTTCTGGAGACGGTATTTATCGTTTTTGCCGATTTGGTCATTCCTTATTTGGTTTTCACCCACGGCGCCCGCCTGTATTTAGATTTCTGGTTGAAAAAGTATAAAACAAAAAATATATGTCATTGGAAGCAGAATTTACAGCAAATGTGGAGGACTTCAAATATACTTTGGAGCAAATAAAACGACTTCAAAAGAAGCTATTCGAAAAAGGGAATTGTAAAATCAAGACATTGGATGCTGGGTTAGAAATAATAACCATTGGAATGGTCCATTATGTTCATGCGGAGACAAAAGGATCTTGTGAGGTAATAGTTCCAATTAAGTTGCTCTATTCATTTATACGAGACTGTCAGACTCAAACAATGTATTTTAAATTTAATAAGAATAAAATGCAATGCGGATCTGTTATCGTTGAAACTTCTCAAGTTGATGTGAGCGATTGGATTGACGAGCCAATTTTCGATTTTAGTTTTAATGTGAAAGACATTGAGTTATTGAGATATTACATTAAAAATGGAGACGAAAAGTTAAAAAACGAAGACATTTTGCGCAAACTGAGATTGGCACGAATTAAATTAGACAAAGCGATTAAGGAGGCTACTGGATGCCTCGATATTTATGGGGTTAAAGAAGCGGATCTCGTTGAACTCGTTCATCGCAAACTATGTCCCTCGGATGATGGAGATTGATTAAATAAGAAGAAAAAGAACCTCTTTTAGTAGAGTTAATTCGTGAACTATTTGGTTTAACCCGTTATTTTAAATTTGGATAATCTACTATTTACAGACAAAATGGAAAAAACGCTTTAGATAAACCGGGTTCGTCGATGCTAACTGACATCTCTTAGTTGGAACTACTCACAGCCAAAATTCACCAATTTTACCGTTGTTCAAGTCCTTGTTAAGTATTATTGAATTGACTATAATCATGGGGTCAATTTCAGTCTGACGAAAAGGGGCTGGGTTGTCCGATTATTCCAACTACCTCGTTAAAAAAGCTGAACAACCCACTGATTTATTAAATTTATCGCTATCTCCCAGAAGTAAGAATTGGGTTAACCCTCCGTAATTGAGAAACAAACCGTAGGTAAAATCCATTATATTTGATTATTTATGTCAAGCAATTAGGCAAAATGCCCTCCGCGGCCGATTGGGTTGCTTAGCAAGGAAAATCTTCAGAACAAATGCTTTTATACCATTGCAAACGATATAACGCCTGGTTATCTAGCACATTCAAGTAAAATGAACGAGAATAAAGAGATTGAAATTTTTCAAAGCCCCGATGGTCGCACAGAAGTTCAGGTAACATTTGAGGGTGAAACGGTTTGGCTTAACCAAGAGCAATTGGGAGAGTTGTTTGATCGGGACAGAACTGTTGTAGGACGGCACATTAGGAATATTTTCAACGAAGGTGAATTAGATGAATCAATGGTATGTGCAGATTTTGCACACACCACTGAACATGGCGCTATAAAAGGCAAAACTCAGGTAAAAACATCTAGGTATTATAATCTTGATGTAATTATTTCGGTTGGCTACAGAATCAAGTCCATAAGAGGAACACAATTTAGACAATGGGCAAGCAATAGGCTCAAAGACTATTTGATTCAAGGGTATTCTATAAATGAAAAACGACTAGAGCAAAAAAATCAAGAGTTAAGAGTATTGAAGTCGGGTATTCAAATACTTGGAAGGGCCATTGAAAAAACAGCACAAGATGAAGGAAAAGAATGGCTCAATCAGTTTTCCAAAGGTCTTGCACTATTGGATGATTATGATCACGAAAGACTAGATACTAAAGGTCTATCACTAGAGATTGCCACATACCCAACAGAGGAAGATTATCGCTCATTAATAACTCAAATGAAGTTAGAATTTGAGTCTGACGTGTTTGGAATTGAGAAAGACGGAGGCTTTGAAAGTGCGATTAATCAGATTTCAAAAGGATTCGATAATAATGATTTTTATCCGAGTATTGAAGAAAAAGCAGCAACGCTCCTCTACCTTATAATTAAGAATCATGCATTTACCGATGGAAACAAGAGAATCGCAGCAGCGTGTTTTCTTTTATTCCTTGAAAGCAATAAAGCCCTCATAAATGAAGACGGGACGACGATTATTAGCAACGAAGCATTAGCTAGTATTACACTTTTCACAGCTGCAAGTAAACCAGAAGAAATGGATGTGGTCAAAAAATTAATCGTGAGTATTCTTAATAGAAACAAAAAATGATTACAGATTATACAAGGAATTTAACCCTTCTACAAAGAATCAATTCTTATTATTGTATAGCAAATTTTATATTTATGAAAGCAATGTCAATTATTTCGTTAGTTTTTGCTGTTATATTCTGTCTGTGGTTTTTAATATTTATTGATTCAAATGGTGTCAGTAAGGATGAATTTGCTCCTGTAGGAATTATCTTTTCATTATGGACGACAGCATTTTCTATAGTGGCTATTGTGAATTCCTTCAATCGGAAACTTAAAGAGTAACATAGGCTTTTCCGTTTGAACTATAATTGTTTATTTTAGATTTATTTGACAATTATAATGGGGCCAATTTCAGTCTGACGAAAAGGGGCTGGGTCATCCGATTATTCTATTTTTTTGAATGAGGGCATCGGTGAAAGGTAATTTGTTTTTTGCTTTTTTAAACCTTAAGGTTTAAAAATATGTTTTTTATTTTAACCTAAAGGTGTATATTTGTGTGTAATTTTTAAACCTATAAGTTATGTCGTCAATTCAAAAAACACTGATTCAAAAGCACATGGATGAATTGATTCAATCCTTTGTATCGGGGAAACAGAATGCGCAAACATCGGCTGGTTGGATTCAATCAGCGCGTTTGGCACTTGGTATGTCGTTGAGACAACTTGCAGAAAGGGTAGGTGTTTCGGTCAGTGCGCTTACTAATTTTGAAAAGAGAGAGCAGGCCGATTCAGTATCACTCGCCACGTTGAAAAAAGCAGCAAATGCAATGGATATGGAATTGGTATATTACTTCAAGCCGAAGGATGGTTCCTTCAAAAATGCTGTTGAGAAACAGGCCAGAAAAAAGGCACAGGAAATTCTAAACCAATCCAATCAAACAATGAAATTGGAAGATCAAGAGACCAATTCTTCAAGTCAAGAACTAGAATTAGAGAGATTGACCAAGGATATAATGAGTAAAATGCCGCAGAATCTATGGGATTGATATTGACCTATCAGCATGGGCAAACGCCATTAGACCCGGAGCAAATCAATGGTTTGAAAATCAAAACAATTTCAACGCAGCGGCAGTTGAATGAATTTGAGCAAACCAACATCAATGAAGCTCTAAAATGGTTGAATTCTAAAAGGAAAATCAAAGATGTACTATCGGAAGAGTTTA
>CANGWH010000116.1 GCA_947457565.1 Flavobacteriales bacterium | reverse complement strand
TGTTACGTAACTGAAGACGGTGCTGAAACCGATTTGGACTTGGGTCACTACGAGCGTTTTTTAAATGTACCCACCTCCCAAGCCAACAACGTTACCACCGGAAGAGTATACCAAACCGTTATCGATAATGAGCGCAGAGGCGATTATTTAGGTAAAACCGTTCAGGTAATTCCTCACATCACCGACGAAATCAAACGCCGCATGAAAATTTTGGGCGAATCGGGGGATTTTGATATCGTGATAACCGAAATTGGCGGTACCGTAGGCGATATCGAATCCTTGCCATACGTGGAAAGTATGCGTCAATTGTTATGGGAAGAAGGACACGAAAATGCCTTGGTAGTTCACTTAACCTTGATCCCGTATTTGGCAGCAGCTGGCGAATTAAAGACCAAACCTACGCAGCACAGCGTAAAAAGCCTATTGGAATACGGTGTACAGCCCGATGTGTTGGTATGTAGAACCGAAAAGCCCCTTACCCAAGAGATTCGCCGAAAATTAGCATTATTCTGCAATGTTCAACCCAATGCGGTAATCGAAGCGGCCGATTTAAAAACCATTTACGAAGCCCCTTTGGCCATGTTAAAGGAGAAATTGGACAAGGTGGTGTTGAATAAATTAAAACTTAGCACCAAAAACGATCCAGATTTGGATCAGTGGCGCGATTTCTTATTCAAATTGGAACACCCAAAAAGCGAAGTAAATATCGCTTTGGTTGGGAAATACGTGGAGTTGCCCGATGCCTATAAATCCATCAACGAGGCCTTCATTCATGCGGGTGCGGCCAACGAATGCAAGGTAAAAGTCACCTATATTCATTCGGAACATCTCACCGTGGAGAATGCCGCTAAGAAGCTACAAGGGTATGATGGAATCTTGGTTGCTCCTGGTTTCGGGCACCGCGGAATCGAAGGCAAATTGGAGGCCATCCGCTATGTGAGAGAAAACAATATTCCATTCTTTGGGATTTGCTTGGGTATGCAATGTTCTGTAATCGAATTTGCTAGAAATGTTTGCGGATTAACCAACGCATTCTCGGTAGAAATGGATGCCAATACCCCCTATCCCGTAATTGATATTATGGAAGGTCAAAAAGAATTAACCCAAAAGGGTGGAACCATGCGTTTGGGTTCTTACGATTGCGATTTAGTGAAAGGATCCAATGCCGCCAAGGCTTATGGAAAAACGCATATTTCAGAAAGACACAGGCACCGGTACGAATTCAACGATGCGTATAAAAAGCAAATCGAAGAAGCCGGAATGAAAATTACTGGAACCAATCCGCAAACGGGCTTGGCCGAAATAGTAGAAATCCCAACCCACAAATGGTTTGTTGGTGTTCAGTTTCACCCAGAATTAAAGAGTACCGTAGCCAACCCCCATCCCCTATTTGTAAAATTTGTTAAGGCCTGCTTAGGCGCATAACGAATTATTGGGGCGGAAGAAAATTCAAGAGCAGATAAACCGGAAAATGATCGGAATATCCGTTTAGGAATTTTTTCCCACCAAATGTCCGCAACGGAAAATCCATGTACGGTTCTTCGTGTTGACGCATCCAATGAGGAGCCATTACGCCAAAGGCAACCGGCTTTGTCATCAATTGAGTAGCCGCCAAATCCTTATAATATTCGTTTACCGACATATCCGTAACATTGGTCTGTCTTAACGATTTATAATAAAATAACGGGTGCTGCTGTAACGATGACTCTAAAAGCGTTTTGCTGATAATAATCTGATCAAATTGATTCCATTGAACAGGCGGTAATTCCTTTACTCCCGGTTTGGAATACGGTCTGTACGCTAAAGAACCCGTAATCCATCCCGAATCTCTGTAGGTTTTCGCTGGGTTTATTAGGGTTTCACCTGCATTTGTACCCTCCTTATCGGAATAATCGCACATACCTTGAGCACCTAAAACTGTAGCAATCGATGGATCCGATGGGTCATCGTTAAAATCACCCATGATAATAATTCGCTTGGGGATAAACGGCTGGTTGCAATAGGCTTTCAATGCGCGCGCTGCAATGGCTCTATTTTCTGCCGATTCCGCACCCCCTCTTCTGGACGGCCAATGGTTTACAGCCACCAAAAATGTATCATGCGTTGAACGATGTAACAAGTGTGCGGCCATAATATCCCGCGTTGGGAAATTTCCAGGAATTGGCACGGGAATCATATCCACTTTGAGCACAGCCCAAGCCAAGGTATCGTAAACCAACGCCACGTCAATGCCACGTTTATCGGGCGATTCTCTATGAATGATTTGATAATCAAAACGCCGTTTCTCAGTACGATAATTATCCGTTTGCACGGCAGTGCCATTACCTGCCTCATCCTTCGATTTCCAGGTGGTTAACAAATCTTCTAAAACCAACTGATTTTCCAACTCCACAAAACCCATCAATGTTAAATGAGGTCTATTGTATTTTGGGCCCAATCCATATCCCACCCGATTTTGAATGGAATCCAATACGGTAGACATATTTTGCAATTTCTGTTGGTAGCGTTCCGAGCCCCACTTATAATCCCCGGATGGCAAAAATTCCGCATCATCATTGGAGCCATCGATGGTATCAAACAAGTTCTCCAAATTGTAAAATACCACCCCTTCAAAATAGCGATCTGCATAATACGAAAAATCGTGCGGGTTACCTTTTGCGCCAACTCCAATCCAATGATTACCTGTTTTGGGGATAGTGCTGCTGGTTTTAGCCGACTTACAACCCAAGGAAGCCAAACTTATAACAAGCATGCTGGCAATAACCCATGCCGATTTTTTAACAATGGTGAATTGGTTCATGGTAATTAACCCTGTAAATTTAGCATGTATTTTCCGTACATCGTTAATCGTTTTGGGGAAACTACTTGGTGACAATGATTGCAAACGATGTCAGCAGTCAATCTTGGGTGAATCTGATTGGTGACGATACTTGGTGACAATGATTGCAATCGATGCCAGCAGTTAATCTTTGGTGAAACTGTTCGGGACGATGATTGGAGAAAAATTCAATGCATCGACCGTCCACGAAAGCTTATCTACTGTAATTCGGGGCTTCGTTGGTGATTTTCACGTCGTGCGGATGACTTTCGCGCATACCGGCATTGGTAATTCGAACAAATTGTGCCGATTTTAAATCTTCGATGCTAGAAGCACCGCAGTAACCCATACCCGCACGAATACCGCCTACCAACTGATAAATCACTTCGTTCACATGGCCTTTGTATGCCACGCTTCCTACGATACCTTCGGGCACCAATTTGGCCACTTCTTCTTCGGCATCTTGAAAATAACGGTCTTTGGAACCTTCTTTCATGGCTTCAATCGAGCCCATTCCGCGATAACTCTTTACTTTTCTGCCTTCGTAGAAAATGGTATCTCCAGGAGACTCTTCGGTACCTGCGAACAGACCACCCGCCATAATAATATCGGCCCCGGCTACCAACGCTTTTACGATATCTCCACTGTAGCGAATTCCGCCATCGGCAATAACTGGTACGCCTGAACCTTTCAGCGCTTCCACTACATCCATCACCGCTGTTAATTGAGGAACCCCAATTCCGGCAATGATACGTGTTGTGCAAATTGAACCCGGTCCTACACCCACTTTTACGGCATCCGCTCCGGCCTCAGCCAACGCTTTTGCCGCAGCGCCTGTAGCAATATTTCCTGCGATTATCTGCAATTCGGGGAAGGCAGATTTTACTCTTCTAACTTCATCGATAACCCCTTTTGAATGTCCGTGTGCGGTATCAATGGCAATCACATCCACTCCTACAGCCACCAACGCAGCTACTCGTTCTAGCGTATCGGCAGTAACCCCAACGGCAGCTCCTACCACCAATCGTCCGTGTGCATCTTTGCAGGCCTTGGGATAATTCTTCACCTTGGAAATATCCTTGAAGGTGATTAACCCTTTTAATACATTATTCCCATCCACGATGGGCAATTTTTCAATTTTATGTTTTTCAAGAATTTCTTGCGCGCCTTTTAAATCCGTCCCTAACGGGGCCGTTATTAGATTCTCGCTGGTCATCACCTCACCCACCGATTTGTTCAAGTTCTTTTCAAAACGCAAATCGCGGTTGGTAATAATACCTTTAAGTATATTGTTTTCGTCTACAATTGGAATTCCGCCAATGCGGTGTTCACGCATCATGGTAACGGCTTCTAACAAGGTAGCAGTAGCAAGCAGCGTAACAGGTTCTAAGATCATACCGCTCTCGGAACGCTTCACTTTTTTCACCTCCTCCGCCTGCCTTGCGATGGTCATGTTTTTGTGTATGATACCGATTCCCCCTTCTCGAGCAATCGCGATCGCCATTTTGCTTTCGGTTACCGTATCCATGGCGGCCGACATCAACGGAATATTCAATCGGATTTTGCGGGTTAACTGGGAGGAAGTAGTTACCTCTCTTGGTAAAACCTCAGAATAGCGAGGTACAACCAAAACATCATCGAAGGTTAAACCTTCGCCAAAGAATTTATCAGAAAGTGATTGTGGCATGCAAATAACGATTTAATGAGTAAAAAGTGGGTGGTTATTTGCGGTGCAAAGATACGGAACTCAACTCAATAAAAAAAGGGGAAACACCGCTTTGGTATTTCCCCTTGGTTATTTAATGATTTTTTAACGGTGCAAATTACTGTTTGATGAATTTAAACACCACCTTATTGGCGGGAAAATCCGGAATGGTATCCATGGCTAAGAACAACGAATCGTTGGTTAATTTTTCCAATCGGAAATACACATTCGTAGGAACCGCGATTCCCGTTAAACCCGTAGCTAATTTACCATCCACCATCACAACCGACTGATTATTCAAGAATTTCCAAACGCCTTGCATGGTATCTTTGGCCATTGGGTCGCACTTTGACAAACCTTCTTTAAATAGATAGGTATAATCTTTATTGAACAAAATACTGTTATCCAAATTACAGGCCTGCATCAAGGTTTTGTAATCCTTCAACACGCTACCACCCCCAAAATCAATGGGTGGGTTAATGGGAGCGCTGTGGAATACCCAGGTTTTATTAATCATATCCAACTTGGGATCCCCTGAATTGTTATTATTGGGTTCTTCCGGTTCGCAGCTGCTCAAAGCGAAAAAGCTAACGGCCGCCGCTAGAAATAAACTTTTATTGATTAGTGATTTAGCGTTCATAATCAGCGAATATAAAACGTTTTTGGTATAATTCATCGCCGATAAGTATCAAGTTAAATTTTCTACGCTGATATTTGTCGATAGCATGTATTGGATTTCCCAACTGTTGCCAAAATCCTTATTACGGTCTCTATGGAGGGGCGA
>CANGWH010000115.1 GCA_947457565.1 Flavobacteriales bacterium | reverse complement strand
TTGGCACCATCCTAACCGCTCTAGGAATTGCATTTTTTGCCCAATGGTCGCTGTTATCCAACATAACCTCAAGCCTTCTGCTGTTTTTTAATCATCCCGTAAAAATTGGAGATACCGTAAAAGTACTGGATAAGGATTGTCCGTTTGAAGGAGAAGTAACGGATTTAACCTACTTCTTTATCCATTTACGAACCCACGAAGGAGCCATTATCACCATTCCCAATGCATTGATTTTCCAAAAAGCCATCACTGTGATAGAAAAAAGCAATTCCACAAAATTATAAGTTAAATGCGTCGATTCGCCATCAGCGGAATATTTCTGTTCCTCACCATCACCCACGGGATTGCACAAACTACTGGCCTAGGATCATGGAACATTCTCAACGTAAAATATACCCATTCCAACAAACTCAGTTTCTTTGCAGAAAGTCAATTACGATCATTAAAATTTTACAACCATTTTCATTACTACGAATACAAAGCCGGTATAAATTATAAGGCCGATAAACATCTGCTGTTAACCATCGGCTCGGGCAGTTATCAAACCTACAACGAAGGAGGAAACTTTATTGTCCCAAAGAATAACGATGAAATCCGACTTTGGCCTCAAGCCACAGTATTTCAAACCATCGGAAAGATAAACATCGAGCAACGGTATCGAACCGAATTTCGTTGGACCAGCTTCGGATTTAGAAATCGCTTTCGTTATCGTTTAGGCGTTGCCTACTCCTTTGGCAAAGTGCAAAATTCATACAAACCCTTTCAGTTAAGTGCCAGTAATGAAATTTTCTTTACCAACAGAGAACCGTACTTTGAACGTAACCGACTCCAATTTGCATTTAGTTTCAAGCCCAGTTTAGAAACCTCCATCCAATTGGGATACTTGCATCAATTTGATTACAAAATCAACGACGAAACGGGCCGCGATTTTCTAGTTGTAGGCGCCTTTTATGATATCAAAAACAAAACCTATCCGCCAACTAAAGTATACAACCAATTATTAAAGTGAAGAATAGCCCAAAGATTCAAGTTCAAGTATTATCTATTCAATAACCATCAGCCGAAATACGGCGCTAAGATTTCTTGGAAATCCTTGAATAGAATGATTGGAAGTATTCAATCCATGGATTGGGCCAGTATATAATAAATACATACCTGCAGGTATATTGTTAGGTACTTCTAACTGCCGATCTATTAAAACACCTTGTGCCACCATCGTGCCGTTAATAGTACTTATCCGCCAAATTGCATCCGGTTCATCGCTATTAACCGTTACCACCTGTCCAACGGGTACTGGATTTGGAAATACAGTAGCTTCATTTATTTTTTGCATGGAACTGATTCCCAACGAATTACAAGCACCAACTTTAATTACAAACCCTTTGTAAGCCATGGCCCTACGCGGACAATTATCGTCCATCGCTTTCACAGAAAATGTATAAGGTAAAGAGCTAGTAGCACCTTTAGGCACTATCCAACAAAATCTTGAAACCGGATTTTTACCTGTAGAAACAGGAGTAAATGTAGCCCCCGATATTCCCGAATTCCATGTTAAATCTATAATATCTCCAACTGTTTGACCCGTTTGCAACGTATCGAAAGCTTGAACATTAAAACATACCGTATCACCCTCCGCAACACACAGTGAATCAGACCCTTTGATTTCAGGAACCATATTAATCGCACAATTTTCAACGATTAATTGCATATCTCGCTTTACACTTCCCATCTCAACCATCACACCTCCAACTTTTTTATATTCAATGGCTTCCAAAACAACAATTGCTACTTCATCGCATTTGCTAGGGGTGAACACCATATCTCCCGAAACACCATCAAAATAAAACCCTACCGGTGTCCTCTTACTTGGATCAGGCACACAGGTAATGCTGGCACTTCCACAATAAGGAGTAACCGGATATTTATAACTAAAGGGAGCGGCGTAGTTAACCGAAGTAGTAGGAAAGGCTCGCAGTCCTGAAACTAAGCGGAAAGAAACAGAGTCCCCAGGCGTATCATCAATTAACCCATGATTAAACCGATACGGCTGATTACAACATGCGTAGAAAATAGGTCGATTAGAAAACGTTGGACTGCTATTGCAACTACTTAGAGAATTGCAAATATTTATAGTGGTGGTAGTATAAAAATCATCATTCGCTGCACCGGTAGTAATGGCTCCATTTCTACAGCACTGGCCCAAATAAAAAGTCACTTCACAACAAGATGATTTTCCCACATAATTGATCAACGGAGTTGTATTAAAATCTACCACAGCTTCAAATAGGTGCATCTCCACCCCATTTCCGGTTGCTGATTTATTGCTATCGCAAGTTCGAGGCGCGGTGCTGCAAAGTTGAGAAACATCGGTAATGCTGATTCGGCTGATTGTTAAACCATAACTACCGCAACCATTGCCTCTATCCTTACCCGCATATACCCCAAACGTTGGACTGTTGAATGAAATACCCCTACAATCACGATAAACTTTAGCAATAATTTTATACTTACCACCGCCCAAACAGCTATAACTCATATCTGCCCCCATCATGTGAGAACCTTGCAAAGAACCCGTTAGTAGGCCAAAAAACAACAAAGAGACAACTGCCCAATAGCGACTTAAAACGTTTATTACCATAACTTTCTAGGGTTACAAATAAACATAATATTTTGAGATATGTAGTAAATCAATCCAATTCAATATCAGCAATTACCCTCTATCGATTGGATTTAACTACTTACTATTCATTGGATTTCCAAGGATCGTTCAAAGACCCATTGCCGGTGTTGTCCCCCTCGTCCCATTTGAAGTTCAAGGAATTACTATAAATATTGGTAATTCTATATTCCACGGTCTTTCCTCGAGTAGTTGGCGGAACCATTTGCTCCTGCCTGCTATAGGGTTTTACTTGTTCAAAGTATAAATGCTCTGTCTTGTACGTGTATCCATTAGCTGTTTTAATATCAACATCCACAAACACTCTATCCATCACGTATTCAGTTTTGTTGGTAATAATTATAGACAAATCAGAAATACCACCCAATTCAGAATAGTTAAACCCACTCCGTGAGGCGATAATATAATCTTCCCAATTATTCCTTATCGACATATTCTTTTCCGTAGTAGCCGAATTATCAGCAGACTGAGCAGATCCATCTGTGGTCATCCCCATCAAACTAGTTGAATCCATCGCAGTAACTGCGCCATCATCAGACAATATTACTGCTACACCGGCCAAACTATCCGCAGTTGGTCTTCCATCAGAATCGCGAGTTACTGAGAACCCCACTATACTCAATATTACCACCAGGAAAACCACCAAAGAAACAATCAATATCTTCTTTTGGGTAGGCGTAAAGGATCCGTCATTCTGAGATGATTTATTGTTAGAATTACCCTTAGCAGCGGTAGAATTTGATGACGTACTACCCACTTCGTTAGCGTTTGAATTCGATGATATATCCTCAGATTGCGTGCTTCCATTAGACCCTGTATCGCTAGAATCCGAGGAAGAAAATGATGAGCCTCCAGTTGATGTTGGACGAGCATCCAATGAATTGATTTTATTACCACATGCCGGACAAAAATTGGCGTTAGGTAACAATTCGGTTCCGCAATTACTACAAAATTTCATGTCTAAAAATTATTTCAATATTAGAGAAAATGAACTACGATTTGACATAGAACTTCTACAAAAAACTCAGAATGATAAATTAATAATTATTTACTAAATAGGGTCTCTATTTAAAACCGTTACTTACAAGTAATTACTCCGTTAATTAATGTTTTGGTTTTCGAAAACTAACAGCGGTAGCCGTTATAGAAAATGCCAAAAAAAACAATGCAATTACCAAGGAAACAATCCCAGGACCCAGCCCAGTATTTGAACTATAATCATCATAGTAACTGTGAATATCCATAATTGCTAAACTATTTAAAATATTTGCAACGCTTAATACTAATCCAATGATTGATAATGCTTTCATAGTCTGCAAGAATAAAATATATTTCAATTAAAAACAAACGCATTTAATTGAAGGTATTGGATATTGTATAAAATCGAAATATATTTACACGTTATTTATTTTAATAAGATAGAAGAAAATGAAATATTTCACCGTAAATACTAAAACGGTGCTTATGATTCTTAGCCTGACTCTTTTAGAATCCTGCAAAGACAAAGTAATACCTAAACCGGTTGACAATATCAACGCAGCCGTGGACGAATCGCCTATTCCGCCACAATCGCCCCCTAATTCAGTAAAATACAGAGATACCGTATTGGAAGATTTACTGGTGAACGGCGTGCAAACCAAATGCACTACCTATACCGTAGACCGAATCCAACGCATTAACTCCTTCGATTACTTTTATTCTGAAGACAAAGCCGATATCTGGCCGGGCAACATCGTACAAAGTAAATACCTCCGTGAAAACGGCAGACTAGTATCCTTTGGAAATTTCCCCCGTGACCCATTGAATTACACCGTTCAAGGCACCCAAGGCTCCACTAGCTTTAACTTACCCTCGCCAACCAACGCCAACTACCAAACAGAATTTGATGATGTCTCCAAACTCTTTTGGTTTATGCCACCCAGCTACACCTACCAAAATGTACAAATTACCTATTCCGAAGATCAGGCACTCATGGATTTAGGTCTAAATTTTGGTTTCCTTGCCGGAGGATTATCCACCAAATTTCAGAAAATAAACACCACCGGATATACCACCATGTACATGATGGTGAAAAATATCTACTTCAACGTAAACGTAGAATACCCCAGCAATCCCGCAGGGTTTTTCGGCACCGATGTTAATGTTTCGGATTTAAAACGATTAATTTCAGACGATAATCCACCCGCCTATGTTTCCAGCGTTTCCTACGGCAGAGTGGCTTTAGCTCGCGTGGTTTCGTCTTACAGTCAACGCGAAGTAAAAGCCTGCGTAGAATTAGTATTGAAGGGTATGTCGGGCAGTTTAACCGCTGGCCAAAAACAAATACTATCAGACATTCAATTAACCGTAGAAGCAGCGCCTGGACCCACCTATGTGCTAAAAACCTTAGACGATGTCTACAAATACATGAACGAAGGAAGCCAGTTTAATCATAGAAACGGCTGTGTACCCGTGGGTTATGAAGCCCGATACCTAAAAAACAACGCTACATTAATGACCCATACTGGATTCACCTATAAAGTTAACGAGTGCTTATGATAGGATGTTATAAAATAAACGATTCTGTACGCCGCTTATTGAGCCTATCGGCTATTTCAACCTGCTTGGTAATATTAAGTAGTTGCGAGCCGGAGCCCGAACCCGCACTATTATACAACGATAATGTTATTCCCTTTGAAATCGT
>CANGWH010000114.1 GCA_947457565.1 Flavobacteriales bacterium | reverse complement strand
TATGAAAATTTGGTTTACAGCTATCGAATGGAAAATGTTCGGGCATACGACACTGGTTTGTCTGTATTTTTCACGTTAAATCGTTTAAAACTGAACGATCAAAAAATTAATCGTGCCATTACCTTAGGTGAAATAAATCCCATTTTTAAGTTATTGGATGGTCAGACTGCGTTGGTTCCGGCTCAAAATCAACAGAATTTATCACCGGTTCAAATTGATGCGAGTGCCTTCTTTGAAACAGCAACCTTGGATAGTGGTTACATGGATATTTCCTTAACCAATTCCTTGCCTGTTCGGGTTAAATTATTGGTTTTTGAGTTGTTAAATGCCGAAGATAATAGCGTTGTTGCATTGGATTCATTTAGGGATATTGATACGGGCACTACGGCAACTCGACGTATTGATTTAGCGAACAAAACGGTATCTAAAAATTTGTTGGGTAGTATTAAATTGTTGCAAACAGAAGCCAGTAATGGACCGGTGTTGATTGAGGCTAACAAGGGAGTTAACGTAGAATTGGCGGTAACCCGATTGCGTCCAAGAAGAGCTATTGCAGCGTTTCCTTCCCAGACAGTAATTTCTCAAGATGAGGGATTAACGGTTTTTATGGGTGGAGCGGATGTGAAGTATTTTAAAACGAAGCGCGGTAGATTGCGCATCAATTTGGTCAGCACTATTGAGGAGGACATGACGATGTTTTTCAAAATACCATCGGCCAGTAAAGATGGAAAAGTTTTGGAGTCTACAGTTAAGTTGCCGGGTGCTGCCAAGGGATCTGTTTCTACGCGTTTTGAGGATTTTGATTTGACCGATTATCTGATCGATTTTCGTGGAAAAAATCCGGATGTTAAGGACACCGTAAATACGTTTCACCAAATATTATTGGTAACATTGGATAGTTCCGGTAGAAAAGTGGAAGTGGGTTTAAACGACAGTATCCGAATTGAATATCGAATGGAGGGAATGTATCCCGATTATGCGATTGGATATTTGGGAAATTCTGTAATTCAAACTGGTCCTCAAAAGGTTCCATTTTCTTTGTTCAAAGGGGTTAACTCGGATTTGAAGTTGAAGGATTTTAAAGTGAGTTTGATATTGAAAAACAGCATCGGCGCGGATGGCAGACTTCGATTGAATCAATTGAAGGGGGAAAATGTGTTTTCCCAAAAGGTGGAACCGCTGAGAGCAGATGTATTGGGACAGGATTTATTTGTTACATCTCCACCATTTAAACGGGATGCATATACCGTTACAGAGGTGGTTTTGGACTCGAGCAATTCTAATATTCGGACATTTATAGAAAACTTGCCTCAATTGTTACATTATGATTTGGATTTGGAAACCAGTCCAAACGGAAATGTGAACAATTGGCAGGATTTTGTTTTTGACAATAGTAAGGTAGATGTGATTTTGAAGGTGGAAGCGCCGGCAGAGTTGTCTTTTTCGGAGCTTGTATTGCGGGATACCCAGTCGTTGGATTTGAGTAATTTAGGTGATTTAAGCAGGGTGAAATCAGCTTTAATGCGCGTGAAAGCAGATAATGGTTTTCCTTATGGTGCCCAATTGCAGCTTTCGTTGTTGGATGCTAACATGGTTAAATTGGAGAATTTGGATATTTCTTCAGAAACAAATCGGATAGAACCTGGAATCGTATTACCCAATGGAACACCGGTAGAATCGGTGGAAAGTCAATTGGAGGTTGCTTTACCAAGAAGGAAAATTTCGGTATTACAACAGGCTAAATTTATTGCTATCGAAGCGAAATTGATAAGCGATGGTACGATGAAGTCGTTGAATAGCGCCTATGGACTACAGCTTGCTACCACCTTGGATTGCGAATACGAAGTAAGGGTTGGAGGGAAAAAATAAATTATTCATTTTGTATTTAAATGATAAAAAGAAGTAGAATTAATTATCGGTTTTGTATTCTGTTTGCAACGGTAATTTTTGGTTTATTGAACGAAATAAGCGCACAGCAGATAGGGTCTAAGGATACAACCACTAAAGTTACTGAGTCCCGTGATGAGTTACTATCGGTTGATATTGCGGCCAATGCCGATGATTTTCAAATCGGTAGCGATTCTATGCCGCAAACTGTTGTTAAAGAAAATGAATTTGGCTATAAAAGTTGGTATATTCCTTATTCGTTAAGGGTAAGTGCGTCAGTTCAAGTTTACACAGGTAGTAACGTATTGCCTCAAGCGTTATTAAATAAAATCGTTTTTGGAGGCTACATGGATCCTGAAATTATAGGTAAGGCGGAAGGAAGATTGAAGCCAAATAATCGTTTGGGGTTTGAACAATATAATGATTTGGGTTTAACCTATAACGCAAATGGATCCGAATATTATGGATCGGGGTATCGTACAAACAAGGAATCGTTAGGATCATTAGAAATTGTCACCCGAGAAAATTCTAATAAAATGACGACTTGGGCGGATCGTGGTTTGCTCATTTCCGGTGATAATAAACGTGTGAAAGCGGGTACAAACGTACCAAACAACCCGTCCGATGGAAGTCAAAAGAAAAAAATCTCGGTATGGATGGGGTTAAATTATTCGGTTTTAGCTGGTGCTCGATTTACGGATGATGCTTATCGTGCGTTGCTGCGGGGAAATGGATATTATCTTGGAAAGACGTTGGATATTGGGAATAATCGATTTAAAGAGTTCGGTTATCTGGGTGCTGATTTTGTTTTTTGGAGTAATGGCGAAAATAGGAATTCGTTTAAATCCAAAACGTCTAGGATTCCAATTACGTGGATGGTTTCGCTTAGAAATTTAAGTAGTTTTCAATTGTTGCGTACGGACGGATTGGAGTTGTTTACTTCTTCAACTGCGGATTCTTTGAGTTTGGATGGAAGATTTTATCAAGTTGGCTTGAAGGGTGGTAGTGTAAATCCTGGTATAACTGTTGGTTTTAATAAATTTATGTTAATCGGTAATGGTAGTGAAGGATATCCGCGTGCACCGGTGAATTTCTCTTTAGAAGATTTTGGTTTTTATTACCTACAAAATGCCAATGTACTATCCAGAGGGTATGCTTGGGATGCCAATGGTAGAGGTTTCAGTCCCAGTTCGGAATCCTCCACGTTGCCCGTTTACTTGAAACAAGCCAGTGTTACTGCGGGTAATTTGCAATTGGGTAATTGGTTTACACAACAGGTTGATACAGCGGAGGCTCGATTGCGGGTTGTAGAACAAGTGCGTTCGGGATGGATTATGTCGCCATTTAAAGTTTCTATAAAGACAGCCGTTTTCACGCTTAGCTACCGCAATCTTCCTGGAATGATGCCTGTATTTTCGGTATATCCTGGATTACGAACAAGACAGGTTTATCGTTTTTTTGCAGAGGTGTTTAATCTTAAAAAGGAATATTTGCGCAAGGAATTATCATCTAACAGCAAAGTATATACAGGATTCTCTATAGGCGGTTTTGATAAGGTTAATTGGCGATTGGGGTATGAAACCGATTACCTGTGGTTGGGGAAGGCGGTACGATTTCGTGCCGATTTTGTTGGGGTGGAGGCGCTTTTAGCCCCCAAAACATACCATGGTTTTGGGTTTAATTTATCAACTTTGGCTTTATTCTGATAACCACATCAGCGCCTGATTGGATTGAACTTACTTCATTTTGTTTACCAAGGCCATAAGTCCGTCGAAATCGGTATAGCCTAAGGAACGACCAATTACTTGACCTTTTTTAAAGAAAATTACGGTAGGATAGCCTTCCAAGCGATAACGATCGGCGATATCCATTTGGGCTTCGGCATCCACTTTTAGTACCGTTACGATATCAGAATGTTTTTCTCTAACCTGTTCAATAAAGGGTGCCATTTTCTTACAAGGTCCACACCAGGTGGTGTAAAAATCAACCATTACTAGTTTATCACCGGCAATAACTTTATCGAATTCAGCTGTAGTGATAGGTTCTCCAGAGTGATTTGACTGTTGGCATTGACTTTGGGTGGCAACGGTAAAGGCAGCAATTAGCAGCACAAATCCAAGGGTTAAGAACTTTTTCATAAGGAATGTATTTAACACAAAGGTACTACGGGAAGTTTGTATATTTTTGAAGAATGGCTGAGGCTCATGAAAATAACGGAATATTGATATCCGTGGTTGTGCCCATTTTTAACGAAGAAATGAACGTTAGAAAATTGTACAATCGGATTGCTGATACTATGGTTTCAATGGGAAAGAGCTATGAGATTATCTTTGTAAATGATGGTTCTAAGGATGCATCGATGCCTATAATTATTTCGATAGCAGAAGAAAATTCATCGGTTAAATACATTGATTTAAGTAGAAATTTTGGACATCAAATTGCGATAACGGCGGGTATAGAAAACGCTGTTGGTGAGCACATTGTGATTATGGACGGTGATGGACAAGATCCACCGGAGTTAATCCCTGCCCTTTTTTCAAAAGCGTGTGAAGGATATGAGGTGGTTTATGCGAAACGCAAAACGAGGCAAGGTGAAACGTGGATGAAGAAGGTAACGGCTAAGGTGTTCTATCGGTTGTTGTCTAAAATGACGAAGGTTAATATTCCTTTAGATACCGGTGATTTCAGAATGATTCATCGCAAGATACAGCGAGTATTAAAGCACATGCCGGAGCAGGATAAATATTTACGCGGTCAGATTGCATGGATAGGTTTTAATTCCACGTTTGTAGAATATGATCGTGAGGAGAGGATGGGTGGCGAAACAAAATTTAGTTATTCTAAGATGTTAAAATTTGCGATGGATGGAGTGGTTAGCTTTAGCAGTTGGCCATTGAAATTGGCTACTATTTTTGGATTTTCTGTTTCTGTGGTGGCTTTTGGAATGATTATTTATTCCATTTATCAGAAGTTTTTTGGTTATACTATTCAGGGTTGGACATCGTTACAGATTTCAATTCTGTTTCTTGGTGGGGTGCAACTGATTGGTATGGGCATGTTGGGGGAATACATCAGCAGAATGAGTGAGAATGTCAAAAATAGACCCACGTATGTGGTGAAGAATAGCAATATTGCTTCGATAGAAGATTAAGTTAGAGTTAGTGATGCGCAAATTGTTTCGTTTTTGGGAAGAGGATCGTTTGTTTTTTATGGGTTGGTTTTTCTTGCAGTGGGCATTGGGCTGGGGTGAGCGGTTGAGATTAGGGCCATTCGGTATGCATCAAGGGGCTCAAGCCGATCGGGCCGGGGTAGCATGGAATTTTTATCACGAAACATTGAATTTATTTCTGCCCAGAGTGATGGAAAATCGAGCAGCAGAAGGGATAGCGGGTATGGAATTTCCCATTATTTCTTATGTGGTTGGACTTGCTTGGCGAGTTTTTGGTTTCCATGACTGGATGTACCGTTTATTTGTTGGTTTGATTGTTACGGCAGGTTATTGGTGTATATGGAGATTGTTAAAAGAAACTGGAATTATTGGATTGGGTAGGGTTGCGATTGTTTTAATGCTCTTCTTATCGCCGATTATGGTGTTTTATACTTGGAATTTTTTACCGGATCCAGCGGCATTGGGGTTTGTTTTTATTGGTTTGTACCACTGGTATCGTTGGCGAATAAGTGCAGATAACGAAGTGAGTTCAAGCCCTGTATGGGTTTGGTTTTTCTTTTCATTAGCTGGGTTGATCAAGGTGAGTATGTTAATTCCCTTTTTGTCATTAATTACCCTGGAATATTTAAAATCAGATTTTCTAAGTGT
>CANGWH010000113.1 GCA_947457565.1 Flavobacteriales bacterium | reverse complement strand
TTTCATCGTCACTAACCCAAACAGTCATGGCATCGGCTTTGGCAAATACACGGTCTACAACCAGTTGTGGTTTGAGTTTAATGCAACGTATTTTACCGATATCGGTTTTAATAACTTCCTTGCCTTTGTAGGTAATGGGTAATTTAAAAATTTCGTTATCGATGTAAACATCCACGGGGAACTGTGCATTGATGGCTGCTTTGTTGTAATCTAAGTTTCTCAGGTAATAAATGGCGGAAGCAATATCTTGGGTGTATTTTGGGATGGTAATTTCGCCTTTTTTATTTCGCAGTTTTGCATTTTCGTGATCGTAAATGGCAATATCTTGGGCGTAGTAATCATTTTCACGCAGAGTTTTTGCATAACGCAGCGGTGCTTGAGAACCCTGATCGATCCAGCTTTCAAATTTATCGCGAACTTTATAGGCCCATTCAAAACTTTTTACGGTTTCTCCTTCCACTTTTACTGCGTAGGAATTTTTACCTGAAATATTTTGAGCGGTAGGCGAAACACTCATGCTCACAATACCGGCATTGATGGCTCCGTAATGGATTCGATATTTTAATACTTCACCGGGTTGGTAAGCGTTGTTAGAGAGGGATCTAAGTGCAGTAAGGGAATTTTTATTGTGTTGAATATAAGGCGATAACGCAGCCCAAGATGCTAAACCGCCGATGAGGATTAACCCTATAAAGAGTGGGTTGATTGCGATAGAAATGAGTTTCTGTTTCATACCCGTTTAAGACAATAACACAATAAGTATGCAAATCCCCCAAGAAGAAAAAAACTTTTTTTAAATTTTACTAATTCCTGGTTGCCTGAGTGAGAAGATTAGTAATTGATTCCGACCTTTGAGGTATATTTCAATGTCTGATACCCAAGATCTAATTCAATTAACACAGTATGCGAAGGCCAGCGGTTGTGGATGTAAAATTCAGCCTGCTGTGCTGCAGTCTATGCTCGAAGGAATTCGCAGTGCCCCTGCCGGAAATTTAATTGTTGGGAATAGTACCGGTGATGATTGTTCCGTGTATGATTTGGGGAACGGTCAGTATTTACTTCAGACTGTGGATTTTTTCACACCGTTGGTGAATGATCCATTTATTTTTGGTAAAGCGGCGGCAATGAATGCACTGAGTGATATTTGGGCCATGGGTGGTAGACCCATCATGGCCAATGCAATTTTGGGCTGGCCGGTGGATAAATTATCGGTTTCTTTGGCCCAAAGTGTGCTTCAGGGTGGTGTACAAGCCTGCAATGAAGCGGGTATTTCTATGTCTGGCGGGCATTCTATCGACTCTCCTGAACCTATATTTGGATTATCGGTAACCGGATTGGTGGATGCGAATAAATTAAAAACAAATGCTGGGGCTCAAGCGGGGGATAGGTTGTTTTTAACAAAACCATTAGGAATTGGGATGTTGGCGGCCGCTCATAAGCGTGGAATTACCAATGAGGCTCAAGACAAGGAATTGTTTTCTTGGATTACTCGTTCAAATGCAGTGGGATCGAGTTTATCTAAAATTCCGGGTGTACATGCCATTACCGACATTACGGGGTTTGGATTATTGGGTCATGCATTAGAAATGTGTGAGGCATCGCAGGTGTCTATGGAATTATCGGGTGCCCAATTACCCAAAATATCGGAGGCCATAGATTTAGCCAAGCAATTTGTATTACCCGATAACGCAATGCGTAACTGGAACGCCTATCAGGAAAAGGTGAATTTGTTGGATCAAGATTCTTTTTCTTGGATCGTAGATCCACAAACAAGTGGGGGATTACTCATCGCTGTGGATCCTGATTCGGTGGCTGATTTCTTAGAAATTTGCCAAAAAGACAATACCGAGGCCTGGCATATTGGTGTGGTGGCCCATAAATTGGAAAAACAAATTGTAATCAAGGGAGAATCTACTCCCTAATGAACGAAGTAAAAAGTAACTAAAACGTTGGGTTACGCTCTGTAGGTTACCGCTTTAACTGCGTCAATGATTCTTGCAACATTGGGGAGATAAGCTTCAACGAATGTTGGAGCGTAAGGAAGGCTGGTATCCATGGATGTTACACGGTGAACAGGAGCATCTAAGTAATCGAATGCTCTGCGTTGAACGATGTGGCTGATCTCAGAACTAATCGATGCCAACGGCCAAGCTTCCTCTACTACCACTAACCTATTCGTTTTCTTCACCGATGCGATAATTGTATCGTAATCGATGGGTCTAACCGACATTAAATCAATCACTTCCGCATTGATTCCCATTTTGTCTAATTCGGCAACAGCGTCCCAAACACGGAGCATCATTTTACCAAAGCTCACAATAGTTACATCAGTACCTTCTTTGGCAACTTTAGCTATACCTAATGGAATCAAATATTCTTCTTCAGGAACTACCCCTTTGAAACCATACATTTGCTCGCTTTCCATGAAAATCACGGGATTTTCATCACGAATGGCTGATTTTAACAAACCTTTTGCATCGGCAGGGTTACTAGGAACCACCACTTTAAGCCCCGGGGTGTTTGCATACCAATTTTCGAAATTCTGGGAGTGCTGTTGGGCTAATTGACCTGCGCTACCGGTTGGACCTCTAAATACCATAGGACAAGTGTACTGTCCATTACTCATGGAGTTCATTTTCGCAGCAGAGTTGATTACCTGGTCAATGGCCACCAACGAAAAGTTGAAGGTCATAAACTCGCAAATTGGTCTCAATCCATTAGCGGCAGCACCCACGGCGATACCGGCAAATCCTAATTCCGCGATGGGGGTATCGATTACTCTTTTGGCACCGAACTCGGCCAACATTCCTTGGCTCACTTTGTAGGCACCATTATATTCTGCAACTTCTTCGCCCAATAAAAAAACACGTTCGTCGCGGCGCATTTCTTCTTGCATCGCTTCGCGTAAGGCTTCTCGGAATTGGATTTCTCTCATGATTAAAAATTCAAAGGAAGCGCAAAAATACGTCTTTTATTTCAATCGTCTGCTCAATAGTTCATCGATAAAGTTGAACAACTGTCGAGGCCCCATTTTTCGCCAGAAAAGCTCGTTCAATTGCCCGCCAAAATTGAGATAATAGTCGATTCTGTATTGACGAAATTCATCAATTACGTGATCGCGGAAATTAATCATAGCGATCCAACCCTCTTCAACATCTTGGAACCATTCTTCGTAGTAGGAATCATCGCTGGCATGGAAGTTCATCACATTTTCACCCAGTAAAACGAACTTATTAATACCTTCTGCCATCATTAATTCTAACACCTCTCGTTTTAGAGTCATGATATCGTTATATAAGGCATCGTTCCATTCGCCAATCATCTCGATAATGGCAAATTTGTCTTGGTAATCAGCAAACAATATCTTGATATACAATGTAGTAGACCCAAATTGGTCCCATTGTGGGTGGATTAAATAATTGTAAACGGTTTTGTCGAAATAAAACTCGCTGTATTCGCGTTGGTAAAAGGGAGACCGGGGGTCTTCGGCGGCGCTGTATTGATTAAGCCAAGCAAAATGGGGTTCTAAATCGTGCATTGTGGAGTAAACAAACAAGGGAAATCCTTGGTTTTGCAAAGATACAATGGGTATTTAATTTCTTTACCTTTGAAGTGGTGCAACGTTCGTTTTTGAAAAATTTAGTTTGGTTACAGGCCTTGAATTGGCTCATTAAACCCATTTGGATTTTATTGATAGAACGTGAAATTCAGTTGCAGTTGGGGGATGGATTGTACGGTCAGTACGCAGTGCATTTGGGGATTGGTACCTTGTTTGCAGTATTGTTGGATGCGGGTATCAACTCATTTATTAGCAGGGAAATAGCCATTTCAGGAGCTCTAAATTCTTGGAAACGCATTATAGGATTTAGGCTTGGGCTGGGTTTTTTATATGTAGTTTCAGTGCTATTATTTTCTGCTTTTCAATCAACAATTCGTTGGAATTTGATTGGGTTGGTTGTGGTTAATCAGTTGTTGGCTGCTTTGGTTTTACTGGTTAGAGCGGTTTTACAAGGAAGGCATTTATTTAAGTGGGATAGTATTGTGAGTGTTGCGGATCGTTTCACAGCAATTATTGCCTTGATTGGTGTATTTGGATTGTTTTCGGCCGATGGATTGGGGGATTTTGGGGTTGAGAAATTCTTGGCCGCACAAGGTATTGGCTACAGCCTTGCTTTTATCGTTGGTTTCATTTTTACGGGAGGGGATATTTTGGGACGTAAATCAGAAAAATTACTAGTAGAATCTGATGCAGTGAGCATATCTGTGAATAGCCCGTCGGTTCCGTTTGCAACCTGGGTTCAAGGAATGGGTTGGTTTGTGGTTTTGGGGTTGGCGATGAGTGCATTTACGCGATTGGATATTCAAATGTTGCAGTGGTTTACCTTGGATATAACGGCTGAATTATCGTTGCCTGATACTTTTCCGCGGCCCGAAAATCCCGGTTTTTTGGCAAACGGTATGTACGCTAAAGGGTACCGATTTTTGGATGCAGCCTTGATTTTTAGTTCGATGTTAAGCGTTCAGTTATTGCCGTTATTTAGTAAACGCATATCAGAGAAATTGGATCTGAACCCTTTGGTTTGGTTGGGATTTCGCTTGGTTTTCATGGTATCAGTTTTGGCAGCGTTTGTAGGGTTCTTTTATGGAAAATCCTTAATGGCTGTTTTTTATAAAATCACGGTGGATGCGGAAGCGCAGAACATGGGTCAATTGTTTTTTGGCTTCATGTTGGTGTTTGTGGCTATGAGTACCGTACACGTTTTTGGCACCTTGGTTACGGCCGCTGGCGATGTGCGCTGGCTTTCGTTTTTGGCTATTGTCTGCTTATTGATCAATGTAATGGTTGATCGATTACGTATACCGATGCTGGGCCCATTTGGTGCTTTGGAAGGTGGATTATTTACCCAATCGGTTTTTGCGCTGGGTTGTATTTATCGCGCCCACAAAAGAGGTTTATTTATTTGGACTTGGAAGTATGCTGAATTTTTTGTTTTTCAATTAATAGTTCCAGCAGTGATTTTTACGATTGTCTGGGCAATTTCTGGATTAACTTCAGCTATAAATACTTCAGTTAATGCATGGTTATCGCTAAGCTTTTCAGTGATAATAAGTTTGTCGATTTTAGTGTATCTCAATTTCGGCAAAGAGATAAAAGTATGGTTAACATCAAGAGGATAGTGTGCCTACAAATCGGACTACAGAGCCTTTACCGCGGTGACAATCTCCTTCTTGGAGTTCAATAACTTCTGTTTTTAGGGTATGGATTTCGAAATTTGGGAAGTCTTGATGCAATATTTCTTCCGAATACAATAGTTCTAGATTGGAAGGTCCACCTATGTTGGGGTATTCTGTTTGAAAGGGAGGATGATTTTGGGAAAATGCTTCGAGTATTATTAGACCGCTAGGTTTTAGCCATTGTATGAATTTTTGATGCAACGCATGTCTTTCCGATTGATGAAAATGCGCATAAATTAGTACGATGGCATCAAATTGGTGCTCTGAGTATTCTACGGAAGCTGCAGAACACACATCGTAATGAATGGATACTCCCAATTCTTCAGCGAGGTTAAGTGCTTTAATTTTCCCTTGCTTACTTTGGTCGAAAGCCCACACGTGATGTCCTTGGGTGGCGGCATAAACAGCGTTTCGGCCTTCACCTTCGGCGGGGAATAGAATTTTCGAGTTTGGTGGTAATCGTTGTAATTGTTCCTTAAAGAATTCGTT
>CANGWH010000112.1 GCA_947457565.1 Flavobacteriales bacterium | reverse complement strand
GAAAAAAGAGAAGACCGTTTCGAGGTTTTATTTTCGGCAGTTGAAACACAACTCGGAACTTCAACCGCTAGTATAGTACAATCAAGTTTTATCTTGTATCCTAACCCAGCTACAGATGGACAATTTAACGTTGTAAATAACAAATCAAACCGTGTGAAAAGCATTGAAGTATACAATACTCAAGGTCAGTTAATTAAAACGATAACTAATGGCTCTTACGACTTAATTTCGATACAGCTAGATGCGGCTTCTGGGATCTATACCGCAGTTATTACAGGAGAAAAGAATACCGAAACACACCGCATTGCAATTCCGTAAAAAGAACTTCAACCAAAAGCATTAATACATCAATAAAAAAGGCTTTCACCTAATGTGTGAAAGCCTTTTTTATTGAAAACTAACGGGAAACGGAATCGGTAATAGTTGTTTCTTCGGAAAATCCAACAATTCTACTAAATCCCCCTCCCGCAAATGATATTAACAGATTAATGCGCTCCTTCAACCGGCCCCAAAGCAATTCCTTGCTGCTTGAAAAAGGCTTTCATTCGCCAAGCGTAATACGCTAAATAAGCAAAGCAAACTACACCCACCCAATAACTATTTAATATACCTACTTTACCCGATAAATATCCTTGAAATACACTCACGAATCCGCCACCCATGATCATCATTATTAAATAATTAGAACCTTTAGATTGTAAATTACCCAATCCAGTGATAGCAATCGTGAATATACAAGGCCATAAGGTAGAACAGAATAAACCTACACTTACAAATGCCATAGCCGCTAAGAAACCACCAGAGAATATACCAATCAACAAAGCTATGATACCCAACGAGCTGTAAATGAATAACTGCTTTACGGGATTACCCTTGCT
Organism: Flavobacteriales bacterium; assembly: GCA_947457565.1. Classification (GTDB taxonomy): domain Bacteria; phylum Bacteroidota; class Bacteroidia; order NS11-12g; family UBA955; genus JAGKXC01. The sequence continues at coordinate 4,856 of CANGWH010000112.1, read as the reverse complement.
TACAAAATCGGCCAATACAATAACTACCACCATTCCCAAATATTCTACAAATTGGGACAAATCCGCACCCATCTGAGAGTTCACTAACCAATACACGCCAAAGGCGGCAAACGGAAGTACAACACGCAATACCGCCTTTCCTATACCCTTTAACCCAAACGAACCAGCCGCACCGGTCCACCTGCCTATCATTAAACTAGCCCAAAATAAAGAAACAAATGGCGCTGCATTACGCGTAGTAATGCCCATATTCTTTTCTAAATATTCGCTCAAATTACCCGCAGTACTTACCTCAACACCTACATAAAGAAATATTGCGATCATTCCCATCCACAATTGCGGATACGATAAAATACTTGTGGATGATTTATCTGCTGAAACAGCGATACTGCCATCGGCAACTGCTGCTGTTTCATCGTTTATGTTGATCTTTAATCGCCAAAAAATTACCGCAAACAAAACAAAAACCACCCCCAAAATCAAATAAGGCACTTTTAATTGTGTGATGTCCAATGCACCCGCATCATCGGCTAAACTAGAACCCAATTCTCCAAAAACCGCCCTACTCACTAACAACGGACCGATGGTGGTACCAAAATTATTAATCCCACCAGCCAACGATAATCGCTGTGAACCCGTATCCTTTGATCCCAATCCAATAGCCAACGGATTGGCAACCGTTTGCTGCAATGAAAATCCTAAACCAACTATAATTAAACCGGTCAATACTAATCCAAAGGAAATGGAACCTGCATTGGGATCATTCACAAAATCTTGTCCAGTAGCCGGAATAAAAAACAATGTCCCAACGGCACTCACCAGTAACCCATAGGCAATCGCCTTTCCGTATCCTATCTTCTGAATCAAATCCTGCTTTACGCGTGAAGAAATGAAAATGTAAATCAGCGACCCAATAGTGTAGGCGATATAAAAGGCAAAAGAAATTAACTGACTTTGCCATTGTTCTAAGTTGCTTTTCTTCTTAAATATGGGAATGAGTATATCGTTACTTGCCGCAACAAATCCCCAAAAAAAGAATACTACAACCAAAATGGCAAAAATTCGAGATTGAGCTGATTTAAACATAGTTAAATTTATAATTGAGCAAAAAACAACATTTATTACGGAAAAGCAAATTTTACAAGTACAAAAACAAAAACACAACAATACCAATACTTTTAGACAATCGTTAATGTATAAAATACAATAACATTTAGCCCACTATTTATTGCGGGTATTTGTAGATTATTTAGTACAAAATTAGACCACACTCATAATTGTGCATATTTCAAAAAACTTAGGCATAAAACATTGCTAACTAAATTTTAAATTTGAAAGAAGGGATACTATTGTATAGTCAGAGAAGGCCCATACCACAACAATTTTTGCATACACTCAAGGTTTGGCTTGTTGTGTTGGTATCCTTAGTGTCTTTTCAACAAGCTAAAGCCCAGTACTGGCAAGCGTATGGAGGATATTTAGTTAAGACAATTTACGGATATGATGCCTACAGAGCAAAGATATCTTTGTGCGATATTTACCGCCGATTCGGTTTGTATTATGGACTGGATTTCAATAACAATGTATACCCTTATCCCTACTATTACGAAAATATTTTCCAAGACGGTTACACATTAAACTACAGACGTGATATTGCCGGTATCAATCTGGTATTAGATTGTAAATATCGCTGGGGATTTTATGCAGGTACAGGTTTGATTTGGGATGGGCCGCTCGTAGGTATATTTTTGGAACCAGACCCAACAAAAGGACGAGGTCTTCGCAAAGAAATGGGCGTTTGGTACACCAATCCTCGTTTAAATTTGGGCATAGAGTTGGGATGGTCATTCACCCAACGACTTTCTCTCGGGGTCCATTATCGTTGGGGGGATAAGCTTGTTTACGACTCATGCGATGGCAATTGGTGGAAAGATCCAATTCCTAGAGAAAAGGTGTATCGTGAAATTGTCTATAAAGAAATTGACTTAGATAAAGATAAAGACGGCGTGGTTGATACCCGAGATTCGTGTCCCGATATCCCAGGGGTTGTCAATCTATTTGGCTGTCCCGATACGGATGCTGATGGAATTGCCGATGCCAAAGACTCCTGCGTGTTTATTAAAGGCCCTCTTTTCAATCGAGGTTGTCCAGAATCAGTTAAGCCGCTGCACGATACATTGAAGCCCAAGTTAAAAGAGATACACATTTTTATTGATTCCGTAATCACCCCTGAATCGCAAAAGAAATTGGAGGACTTAACAGAAACATTAAAAAACAATAAGAACCTTACTATACAAACAGTAATACCTAAAGACACCATTCCGCCAGACACGAATGTACTTGGGATGCTACAGCAAAAATTGAAAGAAAGCGGGGCCCCTCCAACAGACATACATTATGTAGGAACCATCGAAAAGAAAAAAGACGACAAACCGCACTCTATTGAAGAAATAAATGAGTATACAACCATAGAGGACATTATAGATCAAACGTGGGCTCTACCTATTTTCTATGATTTGGATAGAGCCAGGATTAGACCGGATGCGGCGAAAGTCTTGGATAGCTTCGCATTACATGTTTTGCGAAGGTTCCCTGACTTAATTGTAGAAATTGGATCACACACAGACTGCCGAAATACAATACCCTATAACAAGAACTTGGCACAACGTAGAGCCGATTCAGCTGTGCATTACTTGATAACTTATTGGAATATCCCCAAAACGCAAATAAAACCCAAAGGCTATGGTGAGGCTGAAATCCTAAATGGTTGTGTGTGTGAAGGCCAAAACATCGCCCATTATACCGACTTTATCGATGGCAAAACTAGAAAACTGATTGTACAACGTGATGCTGGTGGTTTTGTACAAAAGTTTTTCTACGAAAATTACAAACCCTATGAAATCCAAGTTCGAAATGGCGGGAAAAAGATGGTTTTATGCGATGATTATCAGCACGCGCAGAACCGAAGAACTACCGTTCGATTTAGCATGGCCAATTCTAACATAGGCGTTAACCTAGACGGAGACATTAACAATACCAATGCTGGATTAAACGCAGCTATGCAAGGCATTGATGCAAGTAAAATAGAACCGCAGAGTAAACCTGCAAAACGCGAAGTAATTATTTATGTTAACGACAACAAAAAATAATACTTTCCTACCGTAGTTTAGTGTACTGACCACTTAACAAAACCCAACTGCAAATTACCCACTAGATATAGTCCTGATGCTAAATCCGGCAATTCTACGCTATCGGTAGACAAGTAAAAAGTGCTTACCTCTGCACCTGTTTCGGTTAAAATTTTAACCTCCTGATTTACGGGTAGGCATCGATTTGCTCCTTTAACAATCAATCGAGATTTCTGACCCGAAACACAAGGATTGTGAGAAATATCAAATCGCATCATCGCATCAACAAAATTAACTGTATTCAACTTACGACCATAATAATCGCCTAACAAAAAACTCAAATTAACAAATTGCAGGGATTCCTCCGTCTTAATAAAAGCATTCACAAATCGTTCATTCCCCAGGGCAACTACATAAGAATCTACAAACGCTATAGCCTCCATTTGATAAAAAGGTAAATCAACCAATATCTTCCGCTTATTGCATCGAGCAAAGTCATTACCCTCCAAATCATACAACAGATACAAGAATGGCTGCAATAAATCACTATAACCCACCAAAACAAACGCATGATACTTTTGCAAATACGTGGCTCCTGTTATCAATCCACCTACCGACAGATACCCAATCTTATTTGCTGTTTGAAGTTGATTGGACTTAGACAATCTATAGATAGTAGACCCTTGCCTATTCCATTCTTTCGTAAACAAGTACAAACTATCGCCAACCGACACCATAGCCTCACAATCGAAATTTGTACTATTGGGCGATAACTCCGTAAAATCCAATTGCTCTGGATAGATAAAACGAATTGAATCAGCAACGACAAAGGAATCCAACAACTCCGATTTTTTCCATTTATATATTGTTAAATCTCTTCGATTTCCTCGGTAATTATTACCAAAATCCCCTACATATATAAATGAATCATCCGAACAAACATCCTCCCAATCACGATTTAAGCCACCATTCATTTTTATTGATCTCAGAGCAAAACCTGTTACGGAATCAATCTGGTATAATCGCCTATCCGAGTTGTCATTATGCCCCCATAAACTTCCATTGTAGTTAACCAACCCCGAAAACTCCACTAAATAATTCTGCAATACTACCGAAGAATACGGCTTTATTGTTGTAGTGTTATACGTACAACTACCATCATTCTTATTTGCAGACCCATTAAAATTTACTGCTAATGGATCTATACAACCCCAAATTTGACAAATCCCTTTGTTTACAAGGGAAATAAAAACAATAATCAACCCAAATCGCATAATGTATATATCCAAAATTACTAGTTTAAAGCATAAAATCACCTAAGAAAATCAAACATTGAAGATAATTTGGCATGAATTTTTCTAATTCCGTTGTGTAATTAGTAACTTATTAATAAATTCGCATTAGATAATTATGGAAAAGCACCTTAAACTTATTTTGACCGTTGTGTCCGTTTTGTGTTTCACCTCTTTAATGGCTCAGGGTGTTCCTGATGATCCAGATATTCAGGTTCCTGTAGACGGTGGTATTTTTACCGTTGTAGGTTCTGCCGTAGCTTACGGTGTTTACCGCATGCGCAACAAAAACAGCAAGTAAGAATCACTCGCATTTGTGAAGGCCTTAAAACAAATCAAGGAAAAATTTTCATCCTTGAATTTAAGTCCTGAACAGCTGTACTTTATAAAGGCCTCACTGGTTTGTATACTGGTTTGGCCTTTTTTTCAGTATTGG
>CANGWH010000111.1 GCA_947457565.1 Flavobacteriales bacterium | reverse complement strand
TAATCCCACAGGGAAAAAGCGGGAACTTCTAAAACCATCAATACCCAACAATCATAAGACCATCAATACACCACTAATTTCACAACTTTCAATACACAACCACTGCAACCCACCAATACCCAACGATCATAAAACCATCAATACACCACTAATTTCGCAACTTTCAATACACGACCACTGCAAAACCATCCATACCCAACAATCATAAAACCATCAATACACCACTACTTTTTCGGTGGTTTTTTCGGTTCCTTTGGTGATTTCCACGGTATAAACGCCCTTGGCCCAGGATGTGGTTTCAATGTTTACTCGGTTGCCACTCACTTCTCGTAGTTGCATAACACGCTTACCCATAATATCCATCACCTCCACAGTTGCACCATCCAATGGCTCACCCTCAACAGTAAATTGTCCGCTCGACGGATTGGGATAAATCGTTACAGCATTATCCAAACTTTGCAATTTCGTGCGCAACGCAAAATTCGACGTAAAACTGTATTCGAAATAACTTCCAAAATCGGCCATAAATGTCTTTAAGATGGCATTGGTACTAGCATTGCGCAATCTTACCGCACCGGCTCCTTGGGCCGTATTCGCCCACCAATTCAATCCATCTAGCCCGAAATCGTAAACGATCAATTTATAACAGCCATTCAGGTCTAACGTATAGGTATGTGTTTTGTTGGCCACGGTGAAACTGTCTTTAGCAATCACCTTTCCATCGGCATCCAATAACTTAAATGCGTTTTCTGTAGGGAAATTATTGGTGCGAATCTCCAACTTAATATTACCCGGTAACACATCCGGAATCTTAACCGAACTTGTCACGCTGCTATTCCCAGGATATTCATCGGCGATACCATTTACTTCGGTCACTTCGCAGTGAAACACATTGTTAGAAGCACTCATTCCATGAGCCCATAAATCCCAGGTTGGCAATACCACGGTAACGGTATCCAACGAAGCCAAATTTCCCGCCCAATGCCAGGTTTGCTTCACCGTAGCATCGTTCATCCAGTAGGTAAATTTGATGGTTTTAATATCCATTTTCCCTGAGTTCTGAACCAACACCGCCGGTTGCGTGCACATGGGGTTTGATTTAGAAAACTCGTAATCCGCTGCGGGTCGCAACACTTCCATGATACGAGCATCGGTATTGAAATTCATCTCGCCGTATTCCACCAATTGATGCGCCACAATGTAGCGATAATCCCCCGATTTTACCGGTTGCGAAATCTCATAATCGATGGTTTCGGTTTTTCCAGGCGATACAAACTTGGTGATTTCGTGCTCCATGAGTTTTGAACGCCAACCTGGACACCATCCCTGACGTGGAATCAACCAAGTTCCTCCTTGAGCAATCATCGGATTGATCGAACAATCCATTACCGAATTCCAACTCATCGTATTTCCTGCAACTTTCAGGCTATGTGTTATAGGCCCTCCGTTTTGCTCAAACTCCCCTTCCGAACCGTGACCGGTGATGGTGGAGCGAAGCTTAAACGACTTAGCCGATGCCAACAAGGGCACATCCACAGGCGGGAACACATTGTTATTCAATATGCTGTTGATACCGGGACCACCCAATCGTGCACCACCCTGCCACAGCTGATTCATCGACAAAACAGGCCGAACGGGCTTCCCTACAATAAACAAAAACTCCATCTCCATTTGCTCTTGGTTCTGACCGCCCATGGCAAGCATTAAACGTTTTTTGCCTTTCAGCAAGGGCGCGAAATCGGTCATATCGAAATACCAACTCTTGCCCGCCATCCCCAAATCCAGGTTGATTCCGTAGGGAGTTACAAAAGATATCAATTCGTTGTACCAAGGGAATCGCAGCGAATAATTCAATTTTACCAAATCGATTACGCCTTCTGATTGTACGTTTAAAGAATCCAGCAAAACTCCGGTTTCGCCTTTGAACACCCTAGATTTTCTGGCTTCGTACAGCGCGAAACTGCTATCGATTGTCAATAAATCATGGGTTACAATCCCGGCTGTTGATTTATCTTCCACCTTGTAGCGATTGATGCTGTTGGCGGGTCTAACCAAAGAATCTCGCTGTTCTACAGATGCCACCGAACGAGTATAATCTCCACTTAACACCGTTAAAACGGGCTTGGCTTTTTCCTCAGTAAAATTCCGATTTAGGTCATCTCCTCGTTCGTAGTTCCAAGCAATATTTTTGCCGGTTGAGATCTTCGTGGATACCGTATTAGCAAAAGAGTTTCCCGATCCTTCTTGAAATGGATAATACCCTACCAAATTCGCGTATTCAGGGTGTGTTGGATCGATATTTTTGTTCATCCAATCCTTAATTTCCGATGCGGAAAGTGCTTTATTCCAGATACTTAACTGATTGATTTTCCCCTTGTAATTGTTGTTACCATTTTGATCAGTTCCAAGAATAACGTTCTTCAACGTCATGGCCTTGGTTTTACTGGTGCCTGATAACCACAGAGTGCCATTGAGATAAATCGACATATTGCCGGTTGCACTGTTTTTGGTAAATACCCAGTGATTCCAGTTGCCTTCGTATTCGGTAGGCGTAGCTCCTTTATTGATGCGATCGTATCCTCCTGCAGCAAAGCCGCAATCGAAATAAATACTGCCATCCGACCAAGGGAAGTGGATATTTAACTGTCGTTGGCTGGGATCTATATTCCAACCGTAAATCACGGACGTGTTAGTGGGCAGTGCATTGGGATCGCCTTTGGCCCAAAATGCAATTGAAATTTCCTTATTGATGGTAGAAAAACTATCGGCAGCTAAGGTAATTTGACCGTTAGATCCTAAATCCACTGCATAATTATTATTCGCAAACAGCATACTAACCGCAGTATCGGCATAACCATCCAAGACGATTCCCGGTCCGGGAGAAGTATTAGTGAATGAAAATTCTATCAGTAGATTACTTTGACCATCCCAAGTAAACGGCGTATGAAAAACGATTTCGTTACTTCCTGAAACAAACAGCATGGAATTGTAATAGGTTTCCGTGAAACCGGTAGTTATGGGTGCTGCAGCGATTAGTTGATTTTGGGTGGTTTGTTGTATTCTTATCCTTAAAAAATTGGCCATTCCTGCCGATTGTGCATTTAGGGTAATTCCTTGGATATCCCCTGCCGAAAAACCTGCTGCTAGCAATTCTTGGGCGCGATATAGCACTAAGGTTTTACCAGAATTCTGCGAAGTATTCAAGGCTTCGTACAGGTTGTTGCTGGCGGCACCCACTGTGTACTGGGCTGTGTTTGACTTAGCACTCACCGAAACATTTTTTACGGTATAATCGTAGTAGTCGTAAACGGGTTTGGTGGTATAAGAAAACTGATTTCCTGAAAAGTTGGATACTACAAATTTGGGAGCTGTTTGAGGGATGATTTCAATTTTGGTCGAATCCACGATAAATGTATTGCAGGAATAATCCCATTCGCCGCAGCCTTTATTACGATTGGATCCATCGGACACCAACCCATTTTTACAGCGCATTGCGTAACGCAAAATGATTTTTTCGTATTCCAGATTACCTTCAGGGAAATTGGCAATGGTATCACGGTTATTGGTGCCATAATGTATGGTTTTCACCCGGATGGTATCGCCCACATTCTGGGCATGCAACAAGGATGAAAGCCCACCAAAGATCAAGGTAAGAAACAATACGAAATATTTGTAATTTTTTGACATTAAATGATGAATTTTTTGTTAACGTACGAAACTCAAAAGTACGAAAAATCTTTGACCTACCGCAATTAGACCCAGTTGCCAATCGCATATGCGATTGGCAACTGGGTCTATCTTAAATTGTGATTAAAACGCATTAAATACCAAAATCAAACAGACATCAGATCGGCGATAACCATGGCATGATCGCTACTGGCAGCTAGGGATTCTTTCAACAAATACTGAACATCAAGTGGCTTCCACGCGGCAGTTGCAAAGATAAAATCGTATCGCTTCAATAAACGATTGTTTATCACGTACGATATCGGCAGTTGGGGAGCATCCAACATCGCAACCTGTTCATTAGCCTTTAATTCGAAATGTGTTCTCCAAACATCACTCAGTTCATGAACTTTGTCTTTTCCAAATATCAGCGATGCGCACTTACCCTTATCGCCATTGTCGAAAAATACCAATTCTTCTATAGAAAGTGCATCCACATTGGGCTCATTGGCATCACAACTAAACAAATCCACAGGAGAAGCATTCAAATAATCGGCAATCGAAGAAAAATTGCTGGATTTTGCCTGACGATACCCCACCCCTGTTAAAGAATGAAAGTTTAACGATTTAAACACCCTGTCGGCAATTTGTATTTCCGCAATCAGGGTACGTTCAGGAAATACCGAACGATGAAGAAGATCTGAAGACAATAAGATGCCGCCAAAAATAAAAGTTGCTACCCCTAACTCTCGATTCTTTCCTTCAAATCTACCCTTCGGCCTTAGCGTTAAACTATGCGCAGAATTGAGTGATCCCAATTTGCTTTGAATTATTTTATAATGAGTTACGGTTACCTCCTGAAGGTGAACAATGGTTACATCCGATAGATTTTCTAAGATAAAATCAGCAATGGATTCCGGATTAGAATTGTGTTTAATGTTCCACTGAATGAAGCGCAATTTCATAATATTCGTAGGCAAGTTAATTAAACATAATAGTGTTTAAATAGTAGATACCACCAGATTTTTTTGGAAAAATATTTGAGTCGATTGCTACAACGCCGAAATTGCATCCTAAAAATTGCTAAATTAACACTATTAAATTCAACTTACTTCTACGAATAAATATTTTAACTTTGATACTCAAACCATGAACGACATCATTTGCCCCAAGTGCCACACCGCGTTTAAAGTAGACGGAGCCGGTTTCGCCGCTATCGTGAAACAAGTTCGAGATCAGCAATTCAATGCCGAAATCACGGAACGACTTAAACTCGCACAACAACAACAAGCATCGGCCATTGAAGTCGCAGAAGCCAACCTGAAAAATAAATTACAAGCCGAACTGTTAAAACGCGAACAAGCCATCGCCGAGTTGCAGGCAAAAATTGAACGGGCCGATATGGAAAAACAGCTGTCGGTAACACAAGCCGTTCAACAACTTGAAAAAGAGAAAATGGCGCTAGCCAGTGAGTTAAATAATAAAGAATTGGAAAAAAAACTCATTGAATCCAATCTAAAAACACAATTCAGCACCGAACTCAGAACCCGGGACGAAATCATCAAGTTGAAAGACGAAGAAATTGCACGCCAGCGGGAATTAAAGCAGAAGCTTTCCACCAAAATGATTGGCGAGACCTTGGAACAACATTGTGAAATTGAGTTTAATCGTTTGCGGGCGACGGGTTTCCAGAAAGCGTATTTCGAAAAAGATAACGACTCGCGCAGTGGCAGCAAAGGCGATTATATCTATCGGGAAACCGACGAGAACGGTGTGGAAATTATTTCCATCATGTTTGAAATGAAGAACGAGGCCGATACCACCGCTACCAAGAAAAAGAACGAAGATTTCTTAAAAGAGTTGGATAAAGACCGAACCGAGAAGAAATGTGAGTACGCGGTATTAGTGTCGTTATTGGAATCCGATAGTGAGTTGTATAACTCTGGAATCGTAGACGTATCTCATCGTCACGAGAAAATGTATGTGGTTCGCCCACAGTTCTTTATCCCTATCATTACGTTGTTGCGCAACGCGGCGCTGAATTCAATGTCGTACAAACAAGAGTTAGCCCAAATGCGGAATCAAAATATCGACATCACCCATTTCGAAGAGAAAATCAACAACTTCAAGGAAGGTTTTGCTCGAAACTACCATTTGGCGGCTC
>CANGWH010000110.1 GCA_947457565.1 Flavobacteriales bacterium | reverse complement strand
TGAATGCCGCCATTGATCAGCAGTGTGAGTTATATATCCAGAAGAACGGCTTGGAGAATGAGGTGAATGCAAAAATTGATGCCATGTATGCGGCAAAAGGATTGCCAAGGCCTCGTTATAATGCGGAGTTACCCGAAGGGAATGACGGTTTAGGGCTGATGTTGTTAGGGGTTACCGGGGATCAGGTGTTGCCTGCGGAAGTGTACCAAGAAATCAAACAATGGACTTTATCACAGGTGCGCGGAACGGTGCAAGCCGATATTTTAAAAGAAGATCAGGCGCAGAATACGTGCATTTTTAGCACCGAATTTGCGCTGCGATTGATGGGGGATGTACAGAAATACTTTATCGATCAAAAAGTTCGGAATTTCTATAGCGTAAGTATTAGCGGGTATCACATCGCTGAGGCAGGTGCTAACCCAATTACTCAATTGGCGTTTACGTTGGCCAATGGATTTACCTATGTGGAATATTACTTGAGTAGGGGTATGAATATCGATGATTTCGCTCCAAACTTGAGTTTCTTCTTTAGTAATGGTACAGATCCTGAATATGCGGTTATTGGTCGTGTTGCACGCAGAATTTGGGCGAAAGCGATGAAATTGAAATATGGGGCAAATGCGCGCTCGCAAATGTTGAAATACCATATTCAAACCAGCGGAAGAAGTTTGCACGCACAGGAAATTGATTTTAACGATATCCGTACTACGTTGCAGGCATTGTATGCGATTTATGATAACTGTAACAGTTTGCATACCAATGCATACGATGAGGCAATTACTACACCCACTGAGGAAAGTGTACGTAGGGCGATGGCAATTCAGTTGATTATCAACCGTGAGTTAGGCTTGGCGAAAAATGAAAATCCAATGCAGGGAAGCTTTATTACCGAAGAATTAACAGATTTGGTGGAAGAGGCAGTATTGGTTGAGTTTGACCGGATTACCGAGCGTGGAGGTGTGTTAGGGGCTATGGAAACTATGTATCAGCGCAGTAAAATCCAAGAGGAGAGTTTGTACTATGAAACCCTAAAACACACAGGTGAATTGCCCATTATCGGCGTGAATACGTTCTTGAGTTCTAAAGGATCGCCCACGGTATTGCCGGGTGAGGTGATTCGCAGTACCGAAGAGGAAAAGCAATTGCAGATAAGGAAGGTAGAGGAACAGCATGCTTATTTTGGTGATAACAGTGTAGCATTACTCTCGAGCTTGCAAAAAGCCGCAGTTGATAACAGCAATATGTTTGCTGAGCTGATGGAAGTTTGTAAGGTTTGTACCTTGGGTGAAATTACCGAATCGTTGTTCTCTGTAGGAGGGCAATATCGACGAAATATGTAACGCTACTTAACCGCAATCTGTATATTCGCAATCGCATGTACAGAGGTTCGCTTTTGAAATTTGGTGGTGATTTATTTGACAAGATAATTCACCAAGGGTTATTGGTAGTTGTTGTTAGTTTACTATTGGCTCAAAGCGGTTGTAAATTAGATACAATCACTGTGGGTTCCGTGGATGATGAAGTCTTTTTAAAGCGAAAAAATCAGTCGTTATTTTTAAAGGTTGCGGGGAATATTGGCAGTAGAAAATTGCTGTTGATTGTGCACGGTGGTCCTGGTGGTAATGGGTTGGATTATCGGGATTCCATAATAAAATCAAACGTAGAATCTAAAATAGCAGTGGGTTATTGGGATCAACGATTTGGGGGTAATTCCCAAGGAAATGGGGGTGCAAGTGATTTGGATTCTTACCGCGAAGATTTACGGGTTGTTGTGCAGTACCTCAAGGCTAAGTACGGAGACGATTTGCAGATTTATCTAATGGGTCACAGTTGGGGTGGTTTTTTAACTCCGTTCTTTTTAGGGCATGAACAGAATCAGCAGTTTATTTCGGGATGGATTCAAGTAGACGGAGCTCATGATTATCCTCTTAATGATTCGTTAACTGAGGATATGCTATCCAAACGTGCTAGAATCGAGATTGCGGCTCAGCGAAATTTGTCGCATTGGCAATCGGTGCTTGAATATTGCAATAGCCATAATTCTTCGGACGGGTATGAGGTTTCGGCTCAATTGAACCAATATGCACATGATGGAGAGTTATTGATGGATTCCGTATTTGTACCAGAAACAACGTATTCGGCTGACCCATCGACTTCTTATAGTAACAATCGATTTAATGGCGTGGTTTCCGGAATTTTGGGTGTAGATCGCCCTACGTATGATATTGATCCTGAGAGTTATTTGAAGAAAATCAACGTTCCTGCATTTTTTATTTGGGGCTGGTTTGATTTTGTGTGTCCACCGGCGTTGTGCGATGATTTGCAATTGAAAGTTGGGAGTTCTGACAAAACCATACAGTATTTTTATCATTCGGGCCATTCCCCAATGATGAACGAGCCGGAACTTTTTTGGAACAGTGTGTTGGATTGGATAGATAAACACTAAAGGAGTATGCATAATTTGTTTTGTAATCGGTATAAAAGGATATCGCAATTTTTGGTAACAGTATCTTCAATAATGTTCCTTAACCCAGGTATTTATGCTTCAATTTATTCCAGAAAAGTAAACGATAAGCATTCGTTCTTTAAAGACTTGAGAGGGTCTTCTATTGTTTTGGAAACTATTATGCCAAGGGATAGTTCTACATTGCCAAAAAAATATATAACAAAGGAAAATTTACCTTGGAGGCCCTTGAAAGATAGTTTGGGTTTGTTTCCACTAAGTTATGCTGATGTCGTTTTTCCGATTTCGTCTCGTGGTATAACATCAATTGGGTATATGATTTCGAATGAATCGAACGGTTTTCATTTACGATTTGATAATCCCTATAGAATTCGAACTACTAGTTATTTGAGAAAATCGAAACTGCCTAAAATCCGAACGCGATCTATGGGTTTGGAACTTGGATATTATTCGCATCCAAGTTTGCATCGGAATATATATTTATTGGGGAATAAGCAATGGAAATTTCAGCGAAAAAAGCATTGGCAGTATACGTTGAGTTTGGGTATAGGGTATAGCAGAACTTTTCTTAATAGTCCAACGTATACGATAAAGAATAATGAATTTAGGCGAGTTCCTCTAGCGGGATATAATTATCTTGCCTTTCAGGTCGGTTCTACCGTGGAATATAGATTAAAGAATAATGCTTCGGTCTATCTTGGGTATAATCTATTGAGTTTGGCACCCTATAATTGGATACTCATGCCTCGTAATCAATTCCAAATGGGTGTTTCAATACCCACTGAATATTTAATTGGCGCTAAGCATCGCCCAAAATAAAGGAGGTCATTGCAAGCGAGCCTAAGACGCACTGGTCATTAAAATAGGCCGGAGTTTCGTTGGGCATTTGTGCTCCTAACGTGTACAATAGGGGCAGATAGTGCTCTGGGGTGGGGATGGATAGTTCCCAGGCTTTTCCAAATTGGTATGGGTTTGCGAGGGCTTTGCTATCTCCATTGCTAATTTTAGATTTCATGGCAGCTCGGGCTTCTTCGGCCCAATCGAAGCCAAAAATTGGATCATTCATGCGGTCCCAAGCTACTCTCCCTAAATTATGTACGATATTTCCGCTTCCTACAATCATTACGCCTTTTTTTCTCAGGGGTATGAGTTCTTTCGCTAGGTCTAGGTGTTGTTGTGTTGATTTATTTCGATCGAGGGAAAGTTGAAGTACGGGGATGTTTGCCTTGGGGTACATGCATCGGATTACGCTCCAGCATCCATGATCTAAACCCCAGCTGTGATCTAAGTCAATTGGGTTGGGTTTAATTAATTCTTGGGTTGTTATAGCTAAGGTTGGGGAGCCTGGTGCGGGGTATTGTACGGCGAATAATTCCGGTGGGAATCCGCCAAAATCATGAATGGTTTTGGGTGCATCCATGGCGGTAATTTTGGTTCCGTAGGTTTCCCAATGAGCTGAAATACAGAGTATGGCAACCGGTGTGGGAAGGGTTTCGCCCAATTGCTTCCATTTTTGAGAAAAAATATTGGTTTCGATGGCGTTCATTGGACTGCCATGGCCCACGAATAATGCTGGCATGGCTTTGGTTAGGGTTGGGAGTGCCTGTAAATCGGATAAACTGGGAGTATTAATCATGCTTTGGGGGTTGGTGTTGGAATTTGAGGTTGAGTTTAAGAGCCAATGGGTTAAAGGATTGCCAATGATATCGGATGTAAAGGGTCCTGCAACACCCGCGGTAAGCGCTCCTGCAATCGGAATGCCGATGGCGGATTGAATAAACTTCTTTCGATCCATGTACGTGTTTTGTTTGTTTAAACAAATATAGAAAAAATCCCAATACTTGCAGACTGTTTGTGTTTGTAAAATTTCGGGGAATATGGGTATTGTACATTTGGGCTTATTTAATTCTCCAAAATTAATTTTGGCAAAATTCACCATGGAAACGAGCGAGAATCAAGTCAGTTTTGTACCTAAAAAACATGTTGACTCAACATCAATTTATCGAAAGTTTTACAATCGTCCATTTACAAAATTTCTTAGATAATTATCCGTTTCGCATTTCTCCAACTCAGCAAAAAATCTGCTTTCCTAGGTTTCGTAGGATAGCTTGTTTAATGAGTGACAATATTGTTTTTCCACCCATTAAGTTTTGTGATGATAATATCATAGACGGGCACCATAGATATTTAGCCGCGTGTTTTCTAAATTGCATCAGTGATTTTCAGATTACGAATTGTTCTTTCTCGATGTTAGTTTATGAATGGCCTAAAATCGCAATAGATGAAAATGATTGGGAGTTGACGATCGAAGTGAAGAAAAATTGGAAGAAATTGGCAGAATTTAATAATATGAACCTAGCGCAGTTTTTACATTTATATGAATATTTACTTTAATTTTGGGTTGTGTTTATTTTCCTTGATATAGATGGAGTTTTAGTGCCCGCTAGAAGTTGGGAAAAGCCGGTGTTGTTATCGGATGCTTTTCCTACATTCAGTATTAATGCGGTACAAGCATTAAGATCATTAATAAAAGAAAATACTCAAATTATTTTAACCACATCGCATCGTTTTAGATTCACCATACAAGAATGGAAGTCTATATTCCGAAATCGCGGGGTAGAAGTTGTAAGTATTGAAAAACTTCCCGAAAGTGATAGTTATAATACAAATCGGAAAGAGGATATTTTGCGATGGTTAGCCCAAAGGCCATCCATTGATAATTACATTATTTTGGATGACGACAAATCTTTGAATGATTTGCCTTCCGAAGTAAAGAATAAATTAATACTCACACAATCAACTGTTGGATTGACAGAGGCGGATGTGAGTAGTTTTTTGTGATACAAGGGCAATTGCATTATCGAGTAGAAATTGTGGGTAACCTTGGTTGGTAGCCGTGTAAATTTGGGGTTTCCAAAAAGTGCTTACCATCAACTACTTTATTCATGTTGCAAGATATTGAAAAACAAATCGCTGCCCAGTTATCGTTAAAGCCCTGGCAAGTTCAGGCTGTTTTAAAATTATTAGCGGAGGGTGCTACGCTACCATTTATTTCACGCTATCGAAAAGAGGCAACGGGGAATTTGGATGAAGTGGAAGTTGGTGCCATCAAGGATTTGCAGGAAAAGTCAGAGCAGTTAGAGAAGCGACGCACATTTGTCTTAGAACAAATTAAAGAACAAGGAAAGCTCACTCCGGAATTGGAAAAGGCTATATTGGCAGCAACCGATTTGCAGACGGTGGAGGATTTGTATTTGCCTTACAAGGCTCGTCGCAAAACCCGGGCCGATATCGCTAGAGAAAAAGGGTTGGAGCCCTTGGCGAAGCTGATGATGGATCAGAAGGATCCGCGCTTTATGCAGAAGGTGTCTACGTT
>CANGWH010000109.1 GCA_947457565.1 Flavobacteriales bacterium | reverse complement strand
GAATAGCACCCAATCAGGCCGCCGATAATATTCATGGCTAGGGACCTAGCATCCATGGTGTTTTTAAATTCACCCGATGCTCTTCCGGTAAGTATGGCACGTTGCAACATGGTTACCTGCATGTCGTGGACGTTTTCTAATTTCTCTCTAAATACTTCATCGATATGACTCATTTCTACCATGAGGTTGTAGAGTATATCGCCTTTTTTTATGCTTTTCTCCGTTACTTGGTTTTTTTCATGTTCCAGTAAATTGACGATGGTGTTGCCAATGTTGGTTTTTATGGAAAGTAGGGTTTCCCATTTTTTTGAGTAATTGGGCAACAATATTTCGTCTATGACGGCGTATCCTAATTCTAATTTATTTGGAAAGTAGTGGTAGAAAGCACCTTTGGTAATTTTTAGACGAATGATTTCTTTATCGGTTCGAAGCAATTCAAAACCTTGAGTTTGTATGGCTTCATAGCAACGGTGTAAAATTTGTTGGCGGGTATTGCTGCTCATAACTTTCGTAAAATGGGCAGCAAATATACCTACCAGTATGTAAAAATGTGTATAACTATGTGGAAAATTTTAATAATAATTGAAAATCAATAATTTACCTGTACTTGAATACGGAGAAAATTACCTTTTTGTTGGTTGTTTTGGTTTGTTTTATCGCGTGTTGTGCGATCGGCCATGTTATAGGCTACAACAATTTCTAGATTTTTAGCGGCTTGCCATTCGGCTCCAAATTCTAATTCTTTTACCAAATATCCTCGTGCGTCGCGTTCCATTTTTTTGCCACCGTTGTAATAATTGTAGCGGGCGAAGGGGATTAGGGTTGTATTTTTCACTTCCATTTTCCAGTTAACCAACACGTAGCCACCGTTTAGTTTTTGGGTTTCAATACTGTCTGTAGTGGGGTTGTATTGTGGACCAAAACCGGTATTGTATTCGGCGCTAATACCGAAGGGTTTTGGATAGAGGATCAAGGAAGCAGCTTTTCTTTCATCTAAGTAAGTGAGATCGGACTTTACCTTAACATTTTTCGTCAAGTTGGCGGCATTCAGGGTGTATAATCCGCTATACATTTGTATCCCTGGTTCGATGATTTGTGAGCCCATTTGAAAGGGAAAGGTAAGTCGGGCTACCCAATGTCTGTTATCGTTGGCTTCGGGTTGATTGGCTAGCTGGCCGTTGTATAATCCAAATCCAAATACGCCGTAGTCGCCAGAGCCTTTGAGTCCGTCATTAACAAGGGAAGAAAACAATTTTCTAGTTTTTTCTGGAGCCCAATAGAAGAATGCACCCATATCCCGTTCGTTGGATAGGGCTGAATTGATGGCATCAGAACGATCGAGGTTAAGTCGGTTTTGAGAACTTTGCATGTTTTCGAAACCAAAAGGAACTTTGCTTTGACCTACCCGTATGCGGTACGTATTGGTTTTATTTAAACCGATATCGAAGTAGGCATCTCGCACTTGCGCTACGTTCCCGGCTAAGGAGGATGACAATGAGGATGCAAAATCGGGTTGGATGTACATGTAAACTCTGGGGTGAATTTGTCCAAACCAAATAAGTCGTAAACGTCTGATTGCAAATCCACCATCTTCTCCGATGGAGCGATCGCACTGTTCGCATTTCAGTAATGGGTTGGTTTCTAATAGTCTGTTGTAACGTACTTGGGTATATCCACGAAATTGGATGTTATCGTACCAGGCTTTTTTTGCTGGGGGAGTTTTTGTGTCGGTTGGTTTGGGATCGTTTATGGACAGCGATAATTGTAAATTATTAGCCGAGGATACCAGCGATTTATCGATGGATAAGTTGTCGAAATCCGGATTTTGGATGGATTTCAGGGATGAATCGATAACCGAAACAGGGTTGTTTAGGTCAGAATTTTCGTTGTAGGTGGTAGCGGATAGGGATTGGATCGACAACCAAATACATGAAGTTAATGTAAAAATAGTGTGTTTCACAGATTAGTTTAATGTTACGCAATTATTAATAGCGCAAAGATTCCTTAACAAACACCCTATGTCTGTTTCTGAAATATGAAACTTATGTTAAGAAATTATTAACGAACGATGTTTCTATTGTTGTTGCTAAAAATTTACAACAAGAATTATTCGAACTCCAAGTTGGAGATTGGAGTTACGATTAGCGTTAATTGTGAATTAAATAAAGTCTAAGGAATAGAGGGAGTTTAGGGGGTAAGTCTACCGTACATTCTTGGGAATGGGATTGATTCGCGAACGTGTTTCAATTTACAGATCCAGGTTACTAATCGTTCAAGGCCTAGACCAAAACCAGCGTGGGGAACGGAGCCAAATCTGCGTAAATCCAAGTACCATTCGAAGGCTTCCATGGGAAGTTGGTGTTCGTGAATCTTTTGGGTTAGTAGGTTAACATCGGTTTCACGTTCGCCGCCGCCAACGATTTCTCCGTATCCTTCTGGGGCTAATACGTCTACACCCCGTGCAAATCGGGCATCTTCGGGATTGCGTTTTAGGTAGAAGGCTTTTACCTCGTGGGGCCAATCATACACCATCACGGGGCTATCGAACAAGCGTGTAAGTACGGTTTCATCCGAACCACCAAAGTCGTTGCCGTATTCGAAGTTTTTAGCGCTGGCAATCCATTGGGGAATGTTGCGTAATTCTTCCTCGATATCGGCTTTGTCTTGTTTGAGTTGAATTATTTTTGTTTGGTGGAAATTGATTTCGCCTTTTTTCAATCCTGGGGTAGCGATTTTCGCTTCGCGGTCTTGAATTTCGGCGTTAATTACGTCTAGTTTTTCTTCGGTTTGTTTCAGTTCTTCTTCTAACGAGGTAATGGAGTTTACACCGTTAACATTCTCTTCGCCTTTAATAATGCGTACGGCTTGATCGTAGGTCATTCTGGGGAAAGATTTTAGGGAAGATTCTAAAACCGAGGTATCGCGGCCGATGGTTTCCAATTCGTGTTTGCAGTTGGTAAGCACTTTTTGGATAACGGACTGCAGGAAGGCTTCGATACAATCCATGTTTTTGAAGATATCATAGAAGGCCATTTCGGGTTCGATCATCCAGAACTCGGATAAGTGTCTGCGAGTTTTGGACTTTTCTGCTCTAAATGTTGGTCCGAAGGTATAGATTTTACCCATGGCCATGGCCATGGCTTCGCCGTACAATTGTCCGCTTTGCGACAGGTATGCTGGTTCTCCGTAAAAGTCGGTTTCAAACAACGTTGACGTTCCTTCGCAGGCGTTATTGGTGAATAAGGGGGCATCCATTTGCACGAATCCTTCTTTTTGGAAATACTCGTGGATGGCAAAAATGATGGTATTTCGGACACGCATGATGGCCCATTGGCGGGTGGAGCGCAACCACAGGTGTCGTTGATCCATTAGGAACTCAACGCCGTGTTCTTTTTTAGCGATGGGATAGTTTTCGGAATTACCAACAACGATAAGGTTGGACACTTGAATTTCCACGCCACCGATTTGTTTTTCATCGGCCAAAACCAAACCAGCAATTTCCACGGAACTTTCAAGGGAAGTACTTTGAGCAGCTTGAAGAATCTCTTCGGATACGTTATCTGTAGAAACCACGCATTGGCAGTATCCGGTTCCGTCTCGGAGAATAATGAAGGCGATTCCTTTGCCTTCGCGTTTATTGGCGACCCAACCGCGCAAGCATACGGATTGACCTACAAATTGTTGAAGGTGTTCGATGGGTGTGGTTTGTTTGGTAAGGTCTAGGATACTCATGGCTAATAATTTTTGCGGTACAAAGATAACAGATACCCTATTAAAGATGTTTAAACAATTGGCAATAGTACTGAAAAAGTAGACGGTATTATTTGCGTGGCATAATTTTTGACATAGGGGTGGATTTTTTGATTAGTTTTGTTGGTATATGGCATTACGGCAGGAATTATCTCAAAAGTTGATGCAGAAATTGAGTCCACAACAGATTCAGTTTATCAAGCTATTGCAGATGAACACCCTGGATTTCGAGGAGAAGGTGAGTCAGGAATTATTGGACAATCCGGCGTTGGAGGGGGACGATAAGCAGGATGATCCGTTGGATTACAAGTATGAAAATTCGGCAACGGAATCGGCAACGGATAACGAATATGGGGATAGTTCGGACGATGCGGAATGGTCGGAGTATCAGCAGGATATTAACGTGGAGGAGTTATTGCGTGCTGGCGGTGAGGATGAATATGGTAGTTTCCGGATGGGAGAGGATTATCAGGCGGAGGAGCAAAAGGAAATGCCTATTGCGGCACAGAACACGTTTTTTGAGTATTTGATAGAGCAGGCGAACGCTACATTTTCCGATGAGAAGGAATTATTATTAGCGTTGCATTTAATTGGTAGTTTGGAGGATGATGGTTATTTGCGCAGGGAGTTACGAGCCATTGTGAATGATTTGGCGTTTAATGAGAACATTATTACCAACGAAACGCAGTTAGAACGGATTCTTATTAAGATTCAGAATTTTGATCCTGCGGGGATTGCTGCTCGGGATTTGCAGGAGTGTTTGTTATTGCAGTTATATAAGAAGGATTACGGTGATAATCCGGCGATTGATGTAGCGGAGCGGATTTTAAATGATCAGTTTGAGGCGTTTACGAAGAAGCATTACGACAAGATTTGTAGAAGTTTACGTATCACGGATGAACAGTTAAAGGCTGCAATGGGAGAGATTATTAAGTTAAATCCTAAGCCGGGCGATACGGGCAGTGTAAGTGCGAAGACGCAGTATATTGTTCCTGATTTTAGTGTAACGAATGATGATGGCGTTTTACAGGTTCGATTGAACGGAAGAAATGCTCCTGAGTTGCGCATCAGTTCGGCGTATTCGGAAACATTAAGGGCATACGAAAGCAGCGCGGGAAAGGACAAGCAGTTGAAGGATGCGGTGCAGTATATTAAGCAGAAGTTGGATGGGGCGCGGTGGTTTATTGATAGTATTAAGCAGCGGCAGAATACGTTGTTGCGCACCATGGAGGCGATAGTTAGAAGGCAGCGCGAGTTTTTCATTGAGGGCGATGACACCCATTTACGTCCCATGATTTTGAAGGATATTGCCACGGAGGTGGAGATGGATATTAGCACAATTTCGCGGGTTGCTAATTCTAAATACGTTGAAACGGAATTTGGAATTTTTCCGTTGAAGCATTTTTTTAGTGAGGGATTAAGCACCGATGATGGGGATGAGGTTAGTAACCGTGAAATCAAGAAAATTATGGGCGATGCGATTGCGGCGGAGAGCAAGAAGAAACCGTTAACGGATGAAGCATTGATGGCTTTGTTGAACGATAAGGGTTATAATATTGCCCGCAGAACGGTGGCAAAATATCGGGAGCAATTGGGGATTCCAGTGGCTCGATTGCGTAAAGAAATTTAATTAACTGTTTGAATCGTTGAAAGATAAAGTCCTTTTTGTATTGCCTTCGCTGAGTATGGGAGGGTTGCAAAAATCGGGATTGGTGACGGTGCGTGCTTTACAAAAGGTAGGATTTGATGTTGATTTGTGTTTGTTGTACTCGGGGAGTCATTTTTTTTCTGAGGTAGGCAATTTGGTGGTGTATTCTCCGGCGAATCAAAGTAAAAATGTAATTATTAAATGGGTTCAGGTTTGGTGGCATGTGTTGCGAAGTGTTAATCAATCAAAAGCCAACAAGGTAATTGTTTTCGGCAGGTATTACGGAGCTACCACAGCCTTGGCGTTATTGTTTAATAGGAAAATACAATTATGGATTTCGGAGAGGAATTCGCCCCAATTTCGGATGTCGGCAGCATACGAACGGTTTTGTGATGTGTTGTTTATGTTGAGAGCGCCTTACGGGGTTTTAGCGCAGACAAAGTATGCGGCGATTTTCCAGAAAGGCCGGTATCCTAACAGCAAGGTGGTTGTATTTCCCAACGTATTTGAATCTGAGCGTGATTCGGATAATGTTGTGATTGATTCGTTTCAGTTGGAGGATTATACTGTTGGAAAAGATGGCCAAAACGGCGAAGAAGGAGCGATTGT
>CANGWH010000108.1 GCA_947457565.1 Flavobacteriales bacterium | reverse complement strand
AGCACATTTGTTATAACCGTTGATATTTTTTGTACATGTCTTTTTTAAGAAAGAATCTCGGAAGTCTTTTAAGTATTTGGCAGTGATGTATGGAGGTTGTTTTTAAATACAGGTTGACAAAAATCATAAAAATTATTATATTTGTCAACCATTAGTGGGGTAAACTAAAACATTAATTATGGAAAATGTATTTGCAACTAGGCTTATGTCGGCTCGGAAGATGGCTGGCTTGTCGCTTCAAGATCTTGCTAATAAGTTGGAGAATGGAGTTTCTAAACAGGCACTAAATAAGTATGAGCAAGGCAAAATGAAACCTGACAGTAAGGGGGTAATTGCATTAGCAAATGCATTAAACGTGTCAGTAGATTATTTCTATTCTGTACCTTCTGTTAAAGTAGAACTTGAAAGTGTTGAATTTAGAAAGTTTTCAACTAAACTTACTAAGTTGGAGGAGATTGCAGTGCGAGAAAAGGCAATTGATAATTTTGAACGCTATTTTGAGTTAGAAGAAATTTTATGCCTCAATGAAAAAAGTGATTATTTCGTTTTCAATCGCGAAATTAAAAGTGCTGAAGATGCCGAAGATGCAGCAAAACAATTGCGCATCGATTGGGAATTAGGCTATGATCCTATTCCAGATGTCGTTGAAATGCTGGAGGACAAGGGTTATAGAGTAATAGATATTGACGCTCCTGATGGTTTTGATGGTATGAAAGCAATTGCTTCGGAAAGAAAAGTGATCGTTTTGAAAAAAACTAAGGATTTTGCAAAAGACGATATTGTAAGAAAACGATTTACCGCATTACATGAATTGGCTCATCACTGCCTAAAGTTTCCTAAAGATATTAGTCATAAGGATGAAGAAAATTTGTGTCATGTTTTTGCATGCGCAGTATTGTATCCTGAGGATATGGCACGAAAAGAATTACATAAAGAGCGATTTCATTTTTATGAAAAAGAACTTATCATTATAAAAGAACGTTGGGGCATTTCTTTTTCAGCTATTTTTTACCGAGCAAATCGTTTAGGAATTTTGAATGATTACGTTCTGAAAAAATTTAATGTTGGATTTAAGAAAAGAGGTTATCATATTCCAAATGCAGAACCTGGTAAATTTAGAAGTAATGAAAAACCTACTCGAATGGAGAGACTTGTTTATTTGGGTTTAGCAAAAGAAGTTTTAACAATAAATGAAGCTGCTTTTTTTGCAGGAATTAGTTCATGGAAACTTCGCGAACAAATGCAGTTAATTGTATGAAGCTAATTATAACTGATGTGAGTGTGCTTTTTGACCTTTTCCATTTAAAGGTAGTACCTGAATTTTTTGCATTGGATGTAGAAATTTGCATGACCATATTTGTGTATAATGAAATTGTGCAACAACAACAAATAGAAGAGTTTGAAGTATTTAAACGTACGCAAAAATTAACTTTATTGGATTTGTCACCAGAAGAAGAAATAAAGGTGATTGATTTTAAGACTACAAGAAACTTAAAATCAATCCCGGATAAAACAATGTTGTGGAAAGCAATTCAACTTAAATGTCCATTACTTACGTGTGATGACAAATTAAGAAAGGAAGCGATAGACAACCAAATTGAAGTGCACGGTAGTATTTGGGTATTAACTGAATTAGAAAAGAAAAAAATCTTAGGCACACAAAAAACTATAGAGCTGTTGGAGCATCTCAAAAAAGTAAATACTCGTCTGCCTTTTGATGAAATAGATAAAATAATTAAACGCTTAAAAATGAATTGACGAAAGGAATTGTAATCTATTGGTTTTCTTCTACCTGCCTTTTAGAAATTCTAAGGCGGCCAATAAATCTTCGGGGGTGTCTACCGCGGGGGAAATGAAATCCGTTTCAGCTACTTGAATTTTATAACCGTTCTCCAACCAGCGCAATTGCTCCAACATTTCGATTTCTTCCAATGTACCCACCGCTAATTGGGTAATCGCTTGCAAAACTGCGGGCCGAAAAGCGTAAATACCTACGTGTCGGAAATACTCAACCTCCATATCCTGATTTCTACGAAAGGGAATAGGATTTCTCGAAAAATATAAGGCATGACCGTTTCGGTCAGTTACAACCTTTACGGCATTGGGGTTCTGAATTTCATCTACCGAATGCAATGCAAATTTCAAGGTAGCAATTTGGGTACTTTCGTTTTTGAAACACTGCACCAATTGTTCTATTTGCTTGGGCTGAATGAAGGGTTCATCGCCTTGTACATTCACCACCACATCGCAGTTCCATCCCAATTTCACATACGCTTCGGCGATTCGATCCGTTCCACTGCTATGGTTGGCCGAAGTCATAACCACCTCACAATATTCACCGGCATGTTCGGCAATTCGAATATCGTCTGTTGCAACCGCTACTCCGGCATTGGGGTAACACTGTTCAACCTGACCAATCACCCGTTGCAATACGGTTTTTCCTCCCAAATCGGCCAAGGGTTTACCGGGAAAACGAGAACTGTTGAATCGAGCAGGGATGATAACTCCAAAACTGGGCATATACGCAAAAGTACGCGGCAGCCTACATATTTTGAACGTTCAGCTATTTTTTACCAGAAAGAAACGGCAACAGTTTGAAGAAGATATCGTTGTTTTGGTACGCTCCTGTAAACAATTCACTGCCAGGTCCATACGCAAATACCGGAACAGGAATTCCTGTATGATCGTGGGTGCTCCATGCCAGTTTCGCACAACCGTTTTTCTTGTCCCAACCCACCAAACTCAATCCACCGGTTTCGTGATCGGCCGTTACAATGATTAAGGTTTCCCCTTTTTGATTTTTTTCAACTTCGTTCACTACCTCGCGAATGGTATTGTCTAAATCCACCAATTCTGCCATCAAATAGGCCGAATCGTTTTCGTGTCCAGCCCAATCAACCTGACTGCCTTCAATCATTAAAAAGTAACCGTTGGCGTTTTTATTTAACTCCCGCATGGCCGCAACCGATGCTCGCTCTAAATACCCCGCTCTTCCTTGGTGCGCCTTGGGAGGGAATGTGTCTTGATTGTACATTAAAAGTGTGCGCTGCATGCGGGTTCCAGCGCTTAATCCGGTTTCAATGGAATCCAATTTGCGAGGATATCCTTTACCCGCGGTGGTTGGCGGCACAATTAAGGTATGATTGCTGTAATTAAATGGCTTTAGGTAGGGATAGCCCCCTCCAATGGCTACATCGATGGTGTTGGTGGTTAATAAATCGCCCGCGATGTCCGACATCAAACTCCGTTTTGGCTGATGGGCATAGAAAGCGGCTGGAGTTGCGTGAGTAAGTTCGCAAGTAACCACGATGCCGGTGGCTTTTCCCGATTCCTTGGCATAAACCGCCAAACTCGGCTGGGATTTGCCGTTCTCGTCAACACCAATGGCATAATTGTTTGTTTTTGTGCCGACGGCGATGGCAGTTCCACCCGCACCACTGTCTGTTATATAATTGTTGGCACTGTAGGTTTGACTCAGTCCGCACACCGGAAATTTTTGAAAAACGCAAACATTGTCGCGATCAATTTTCTCCCTCATTGCATTACGGTCTTTCCCAGCCTGGGAAGCAAAAGATTGGTATTGGTAATGGGCGCTCAACGCCGACCATTGAGCCAAACCGGTTCCATCGCCAATAATTACAATTACATTTTTAGGTTTTTTAGGTTTTCCAATGCTGGGATTTGTATGAAAAATTCCGGCCGATAGGATAGCGGTTATCACAAGACTTCTGCTGACGGTAAAGATGTTGCGGATGACGTTCATGGTGTATTAGGGTGTAAATAGTAATGAAAAAACCGAATTTACGATCTAGATTTTTATGGATTACGTTGGATTTGCAAAATTAATTCAGGATAGGCTAGGGTTGTTGCATTAACAGAAATATAATTAAACGATGATTTTTAATTTCGTAACTCAGGTAACTGCTTTTACCCAATTTCGGTTGTATTTTCGCAACATATTTACATTATGAACGGATTTTTTAAAGTACCCACCGGGGTTAACGAACCAATTTTTGATTACGCAGCAGGATCCACGGAAAGAAATAATTTACAAGCAACCTTAGCGGAGTTGCGTTCTAAAGTATTGGATATTCCTATGTTTATCGGCAACGAAGAGGTTAGAACCGGCGACGTACATCCGTTGTCGCCTCCCCACGATATTCATCATAAAATAGGGCAGTATCACAGAGGTACAGCGTTGCATGTTCAACAAGCCATCGATGCAGCATTGGCAGCAAAAGAAAATTGGGAAAACATGCCATGGGAGCAACGAGCAGCTATTTTCCTTAAAGCGGCCGAACTTATGAGCACCAAGTATCGTTATCAGGTAAACGCATCAACCATGTTGGCGCAAAGTAAAAATGCCTTTCAGTCCGAAATTGACTCGGTTTGCGAAATGGTAGATTTCTTGCGTTTTAACGTACAGTATATGTCGGAAATTTACGCCGATCAGCCTCCCGTAAATCCTAAGGGCGTTTGGAACCGAGTAGAATATAGACCCTTAGAAGGATTCGTATTTGCACTAACTCCATTCAATTTCACAGCAATTGCTGGTAATTTACCCACTTCGGCGGCGATGATGGGTAACGTGGTGGTGTGGAAACCTGCGGATTCTCAGATCTATAGTTCCCATTTGTTGATGCGAATTTTCAAAGAAGCAGGATTACCCGATGGCGTTATTAATTTGGTGTACGTGGATGGACCTGCCGCGGGCGATATTATTTTTAATCATCCTGAGTTTGCCGGTATCCATTTTACTGGAAGCACCGGTGTATTTCGACATATTTGGCAAACCATCGGAACCAATATCGCAAAATACCGCAGTTATCCAAGAATAGTAGGGGAAACAGGTGGTAAGGATTTCATACTCGCGCATAGCTCCGCTCAAGTGGATGCATTGGTTGCAGGGATCATCCGTGGTGCATTTGAATTCCAAGGTCAAAAATGTTCTGCTGCCAGCCGAGTGTATATCCCGCAATCGCTTTGGCCCGAAGTAAAAGAAAAATTGGTAAAAGAAATGGCAACCATTAAAGTAGGCCCTACGGAAGATTTTACCAACTTCGTGAACGCGGTAATCGACGAACGTGCTTTCAATAAAATTACCTCGTACATCGATAAAGCAAAAGCAGATGGCGTAGAGATACTTACCGGTGGCAATTACGATAAATCAAAAGGATATTTCATTGAACCTACCATCATTATGGCTCCTGATGCCAAATACACCACCATGTGTGAAGAGATATTTGGACCCGTGTTGACGATTTGGGTGTACGAAGATGCCGATTGGAAGAACATGTTCAAATTGGTGGATACCACTTCGGAATACGCTTTAACGGGGGCGATTTTCGCTCAAGATCGTTATGCTGCAGCCGAAGCAACCCACGCTTTAAGACACAGTGCCGGAAATTTCTACATTAATGATAAACCTACGGGTGCCGTTGTAGGTCAACAGCCTTTCGGTGGCGGACGAGGATCGGGAACAAACGATAAAGCGGGAGCAAAGGTGAATTTATTGCGTTGGGTAAGTCAGCGTACCATCAAGGAAACCTTGGTATCGCCTACGGATTATCGTTATCCATTCTTGCAGGCCGATTAATTTCGCTGTTCTATTGCAATGAATTCTTGGTTAACGGTAATTCTGTTAATAATCTCTAACACCTTCATGACATTTGCTTGGTATGGGCATTTGAAGTGGAAGGATGCATCAATTTTTCAAAACAAAACAGGATGGGTGGTCCTCCTTATTAGTTGGGGCATTGCCTTTTTTGAATATTTATTTATGATTCCAGCCAATCGATTGGGTTCCAAAGAAAACGGAGGCCCTTGGGATTTGTTTCAGTTGAAGATTGTGCAAGAGGCCATAGGATTAACTGTATTTACCGTAGTTGCCCTGTTTATCTTCAAAGGCGAACAATTTCATTGGCGCTATGCTTTGGCTTTCGTTTTTATTGTAGCAGCGGTTTGGTTGGTGTTTGGTGGCGCGAAGAATTAACGGGATTCGATAAATTTGATTTTAAATAGGAATCGGAATATCAAAAGTATTGGCGATGAAAACTAACATTGAATCGGTTTTTCCTTTGTTCAAGGCTAAAGAGTTAAAATTAGTATTTAGAATTTTTAGCTTCCAGGTTTTCCTGCAGTTTAATGTGCTTATAGGTCAGCATATAGTATATCCAATACCGTCCGATTCAGGAACAGTAAGTTTGAAAGTTAATACAGGGAAGTACGGATTTGGAATCAATATTACCAATTACAGATCCGACCTAATGGGTAGT
>CANGWH010000107.1 GCA_947457565.1 Flavobacteriales bacterium | reverse complement strand
TGCAGACCCCGAGGGGGTGATTTTGTCTATTCCCAGGATGAATTTGAAGAATTATGTTTTTATGCCGATAGGGTTGCAGAACTGGGTTTTGAAGCATTGGTGTCCGGGTTGTTGAAAGTAGAAAATGACCAGTGTGTTTTGGATGAACCCAGTATATCCCGTTTGGTTGCAATCTGTAAAGAAAATCAAATGGAATTTGTATTTCACCGAGCGTTTGATGAAATGAAAGACCCATTCGTAGCACTGCAATCATTGAGTTTATTGGGTGTGGATAGGGTGCTGTCGGGTTGGGGCCAACGAGATTGGACAATTTTCTTGCGATTAATGGAGGAAGCGAGGCGGTTGAATATTGCTTTTTTACCGGGTGGAGGGATTCGAAGCATCAATGTGCAAGACTATTGGTCAGCGGGAGTGGATTATGTGCATTCTGCAGTTGGAGCAGTAAGTGGGGGTCAATTTTCATTGGATCAGCAAGAAATGGATTCATTGTTAACTAGTAGAGATCGTGAGTATGTAAAGCTATAATAGCTATTAAGATAGATAATGAGTATTCAGTAGAAAGCGTAAGTATTAGATAGCAAACATGAGTATTAAAATCCAGAGCATTAAAAATTCGGACATCGTATCAAGATCTATTCAACGGGGACTTTTAAATTCATGGGGATGCGAATTCCTGAAGTCAAATGAACACGGTTTTTTCAAGTCATCTGTACGCAGTATTTCTAAGTCAATTGAATGCGTCTTTTCGAAGTCAATCGTACTCGATATAAGAGGGAGTCTGTGCTTGATTTTAGTGATTTTCGGGATCGCACCTAATTCTATTGGTCAAGACATTCACCAGGAGCCGAGTCTCATTCGAACTGAGGAGATTCGAATTCAATCGGTAATTGCTTCCGAAACATACACGCAGTTTCGTGTTGAGCAATGGAAACTACAATTACTGGATGGAAAGGCGGCGGACAGCACCGGTGATGGTTTGTTGCAGCATGGGGAAATTAAACTTAACCATACTCCTAGTATAAATGATGTTTTTTGCGAGCATTTGGTAACGGGCTGCACCGATGTATGCAAGAAGATTGAATGGTATTCTTGGAAATATTCGGCGTTGATTTTTTCATCGGCCAAGGAGGCTGTATCAAGAAAGCACTGGATTATGGAGTTGCGACAATGGGAGGGTGCGGAGATTTCGGTTTTTATCAATGGCAATTTGATTGAAGAAACGTATCAGCCATTTGCGTCGTCGTTTGCACAGAAAATGCTGGTATTGGATCCTTTTTTACGAAGGAATGGAGAAGATAGTATTGTGATTCTCTTTCAAGCCCCCACTCCCTTGGCCAAACAGCTTGGGTATAAGTCGGGGATGGTTTTTCCGGCCGATAACGAAGGTCCTGTTCCGGAAGTGAAAGCGTCGCCTTGGTTGCGTAAGCCCATCGTTCAATACGGTTGGGATATTGCTCCCAGAAGAGTTTTGGTGGGCTTAGGGGAAGGTGTTTGGATTACGGGTTGGGACGAAGCGTATATTCAACGCGTTCAAGTTTTGGTAGATTCGGTTACACTATCAACCAACGCTACAGATAAAAATGGGAAAAATTCAGCAATCCCAGAAGATGAATTACCGCCAATGCGTGGGGAATTTGCTTCCGGCAGGGTCCGATTAATTTACATGAAAGATGCCTTTTTATCGGATATTTCTTTGGTGAAGGCCGTGTCTATGATTAATTGCACGGATGATAGTGCGCTTGAGGGGTGGAAGTGGAAATCTTCTGAACAGGATCAATTTAGGACGTATTACGTGGACGATAAAAGTGGAATAGAGTTTACCATGGCGGAGCTGCCTTTTGAAGTTCAGCAGCCGTATTTATGGAATCCAAAGAGAATACAATTGAAGTCTAGCAGTATACGAAGAAGAACTCGGTCTAGATACCAACGTGAAATTGAACGAGTGACTATGGATTATGAGTCAATTCTGCCAATTATGTATGCCATTGGTATAAACATTCATATAAAAAATACCGAAGGAGTAAATCGAATTGTTAGCGGCAAAACAAGAACTGGAATTAGGAAGATTTTTTGGGATACTGCGGCAGGTAAATTTGCATTTAGTGTAAATCAACAACCCATTTTTGTGCAAGGTGCCAATGTGGTTTGGGCAAGGCATTTTCAACATAACAGCCCATATCCGGATGGAATAATGCATCGATGGTTTAATTTATGGTCGAGCAGCGGATTAAATGCGGTAAGAATATGGGGTGGAGGATCATATCCCAGCGAGCGTTTTTATGAGCTCTGCGATTCGTTTGGAATTATGGTTTGGCAGGATTTTATGTTTTCTGGAACTACGTATCCGAAGGATCCAATATTTTTAAATGCGGTGGAGATAGAGGTGCATAATACGGTGAATCAATGGGCATCACACCCGTCTTTGTTGATTTGGTGCGGCAATAATGAAATTGAAGTGGCATGGAAAAATTGGGGTTGGCAGCAGAAATATGGATTGCACGGAAAGGATAGTGTGGAGCATTGGCAGAATTATTTATTCATGTTTGATACGTTGATTCCTGGAATAGTAAAGGAATGGAATCCTGCGGTGCCCTATTTACGGAGCAGCCCAATAGGGAATTGGGGGAATTTACAGCAGATGCGCTACGGGGATAATCACGATTGGGGTGTATGGCACGGGGAACGAGGGTTTAATCATTTGGATTCGGTGAAAGTGCCTTTTTGCAGTGAGTATGGTTTCCCTAGCGTTAGTTGGGAATTGAAATCTGCGGTGAAATCTACTCAAGATCTATCGGCCTATATGTTAAGTTACAAAGGCTTGGATTTAATGGTTCGGTATATGCTGAATTCTAACAATCCATCGGATAAAACTTTGAATTATAATTCATTAAGTACTGGTAAAAAGGGGTTGGTGAATAGTAGTCGCGATAGTTTAAATAATATCAATTACTTCGCTTATCAAAGTTGGGTGAAACAAAATGAATATCTGATTAATGCATACAGCCGGCATCGATCTCAAATGCCCCATTGCATGGGTAGTCTTTTCTGGCAGTGGAACGATATTTGGCCGGGTATAACCTGGAGTGTAATGGGGATGACAGAACCAAAGCCATCGGCTCTAGGAATTTTGCAGGAAATGTCGAAGCACGCCCTGAAACGGTAACGAATATTAAATTCGGGGTAATAGGGTACGATGTTTTATAGTAATTTAGTAATTACTGGTAAAGGGATTTGGCTGAAATAACCTCATCTTGCGTGTAGCTTCTTACCGCATAGGTAAAGCCAGCTTGCAAGGAGTAGGCGCCAATTTCACCGTTAATATTGATGGCAATGAAACCAATTTGAACTTCGTTCCATTTTTTGCCTCGTTTTTCTAGTTTTTTAGCGATGTCTTTGATGGCAATTTCGCAGGCTGCTTGAGGGCTTAGGCCGGTACGCATTTCCATTACCACTCGGTGTGCTCCAACTACACGAATTA
The DNA here is from genome assembly GCA_947457565.1 of Flavobacteriales bacterium. Classification (GTDB taxonomy): domain Bacteria; phylum Bacteroidota; class Bacteroidia; order NS11-12g; family UBA955; genus JAGKXC01. The sequence goes on along the minus strand of CANGWH010000107.1, from coordinate 2,832 downwards.
CTTCTTCCCCATGACCGGTAGCAGTGCAAGCCCCTACCTCGCCGTCTACAAATAATCCGGCACCAATAATTGGAGAATCTCCAATTCTTCCCCGCATTTTAAAGGCCATACCACTGGTTGAGCATCCACCGCCCAGTCTACCGTTTTTATCCATTCCAATCATACCGATCGTATCATGATTTTCGATATTTACGGTAGGTTTGTATTCTGATTTTTTTAACCATTCTTGCCATTCGCGGTAAGAATCGGGTACCATTAAATCTTGTTTTTTGAATCCTTGATTTACAGCAAATTCAGTGGCTCCTTCGGCGGCTAACATCACATGGGGTGTGTTTTCCATTACTTTTCGGGCTACGGATATAGGTGTCGCAATATGTTCCATGCAAACCACGGATCCAATATTTCCCATTTCATCCATGATGCAAGCATCCAACGTAACATGCCCATCCCTGTCCGGACGACCACCTAAACCAACGCTTCGCTCGGAAGGGTCTAATTCTGTGAAATTTATTCCTTTTTCAATGGCATCGAGGATGTAGCCGTTGCCCGAGAGTGTAGGCCAAGCAGCTTCATTGGCCAATTTTCCGAAATTCCATGTGGTAATTAGTAATTCGGTGGTTGTTTTGGATTTTTTATTGATGATTTTATCCGAATCAATGATTTGAACATCATTGTTTTTAGGATAATTGGCATCCTCACCGGTAAGGGATTTGTTGCCATTATTAGGAGCGTTATTTGTATATATATGCGGTTGGTCAGCATCCAATCCTGCAAAAAGTTGTTTTCCGCCAATAATAGCAGAGAATAGACCTAATTTTTTAAGGAATTTTCTTCGATGTTGCATGGATACAATCTTACTGATTTAGTGTTCTAGGGCAGGCGTTTGTAAGAAATGATTGCCCCAATGTTCAATCCCATTATACTGCCAAAGTGTTGTGTGTAGTTTAACACGTTGAATGAAGTTATTAAAATCCTTGCGATTATAAGGGAGCCAAAGTCCTTCACCTAAGGCTTGCATGCGAGGAGTGGTCATATATTGAACATGTTCCCAAGTTGGCATATATTCGGTCCAAACATTACCTTGAGCGCCTAAGATATATGGTGAAATAGTGTCGTTTAGGTCGTCAAACTGAATTATTTTTCTACTATTAGGGTAAGGACTGTAGAGGTAAACTTCATCCAGTGGATTGAAGCCGCCAATAGCATGGGGTTCGGTACTGTCTTTCCACTGATAATGATCAAAATAAAGTGGCTTGCCTGGAGTCATGATTGCATTGTGCTTTTGTTGGGCGGCTGCTAGTCCACCCAATTCTCCCCTCCAGCTCATAACGGTTGCTTCAGGAGCTAATCCGCCTTCGAGAATTTCGTCCCAACCAATAATTTTTTTGCCTTTAGAATTTACAAATTTTTCCATCCTACGGATGAAATAAGATTGAAGTTCGTGCTCATCATGAAGCCCTTCATCTTTCATTCTTTTTTGGCATTTCGGACATGATTTCCATCGTGTTTTTGGGCATTCGTCACCGCCGATATGTATGTAGGGCGAGTTAGGGAACAAGTCTATTACATCGGTTAATACGGTTTCTAGGAATTTGAAGGTTTCCTCATTGCCAGCGCAAAAGACATCGTCAAAAACGCCCCATCCTTGGGCTACTTCAAAAGGTATAATACTATCGCTTATTGCTGTGTTTTTACTGTTGAAATTAGCAGCTTGTTTGTTTGGGCTAGTGGTAGAATTAGTGAGTTGTTGTTGCTTCACTAAACTTCCACCATTGCAACTTAACTGGGGATATGCGGCAAGTGCGGCCAAAGCATGGCCTGGCATTTCTATTTCGGGGATGATGGTTATGCCTAGTTCGCTTGCTTTTTTAACTAGAAACCGGATACTATTTCGAGTCAGAAATCCACCATACTTTAGGGTGTCAAATTCTTGATTTTTGTAGGGTCCAATTTGAGAGCCATTTCGATAAGCGGCTATGGTTTGAAGTTTGGCTAATGACGGTATTTCTATTCTCCAACCTTGGTCGTCAGTTACGTGTAGGTGCAAAATATTAAACTTGTATAAGGCCATCATTTCTAAATATTGCGAAATGTGTTCCTGCCTGAAGAAATGTCTTACGATATCAAGGTGCATCCCACGGTATCTGCTATCGGGATAATCTTTGATAGAAGCGCAATTCAAGGGGTATGTGGTTTGGTCTGGGAATAAGTAAGGGGCAATATCGGTGTAGTAATAAATCCATTGTTGGATATTGCTGTATAAATGAAAAGCTGCCGCAGTGCCACCGAGGTACAGGGTGATTTTTTTCTTTTCTATTTCGATGGAATAGTATTGTTCCTGAATGGTTGGTAGTTGGACAATGGTAGGGTTGGGTAATTGAGCAGGTCCGTTGATAATTAATTGCGCCTTTTTGGGGTTTAGCGTTTGCACGAAAGTTATGCCATGGACTGTAGTGTAACTTAACATTTCATCCAATGCTTGGGATAATAACGATATTGCCCTGGGCGATTGGTTTTCAAGGAGTGGATTTACATACCAGTAGAGTTTTCTGGGTGCTTGAAAGGTTCCTACCCCTTGTACGAAATGTCTCGGTGCGGGGACTTGGATACTAATGGGGCTGTTGTATACATAGGGATTGAGCCCTTGGAATTGCCCAATCAAGCTGATCGGATTTAATTGTATAATTATGCTACACAAAAACACCGCAGTTTTCCTTACAAAAGGGGTGATTTTGTTGAATTTCTTGTTGGAATTAACCATGTTGCTAAGATACAAATTGAAAAGGAGTAAAGAAGTAAATTGTTAATTCTTTGAGATTCATAGTATATTGC
>CANGWH010000106.1 GCA_947457565.1 Flavobacteriales bacterium | reverse complement strand
TTTTAACATATGTAAATTTTTCGGTCGGGATTTAGGTTCAATTTTGTTTGCTAGCAAGGACAAAATATGAACCCATCCTACAATAAACATCCACAAGGGCTAAAAGAAAACTGGCAGCAATTTACGCTGTTGGTTATTGTTAATGCATTCGTTGGTGGCATGGTGGGAATGGAACGCAGTATTTTCCCAAAATTTGCCCATGAACAATTTGGCATCGAATCAACATCAGCCATTCTTTCGTTTATTACCGCCTTTGGAATTTCGAAAGCCTTGGCCAATTACGTTGCTGGTAGATTTGCTAACCGACATGGCAGAAGAATCCTGCTAATTTGGGGTTGGATCATCGCACTTCCAGTTCCATTTATTTTAATAAGTACCCTTCATTGGAATTGGGTTATTTTCGCCAATATCCTATTAGGCGTGAGCCAAGGATTAACTTGGAGTAGTACCGTAATTATGAAAATTGACCTCGTGGGAGAAAAGAACAGAGGATTTGCCATGGGATTGAATGAATTTTCAGGGTATTTATCCGTGGGATTGATTGCATTATTCACTGGTTGGATAGCCCAAGAGTATGGGACTACTCCTTATCCCTTTGTAATTGGAATCGTATTATCAATTTTGGGATTTTCATTTTCTGTGTTATGGGTGAAGGAAACGAAACATTTTAACGAAGCAGAAACTAAAAATACAGACAAAGAAATCCTTGTAAATTCTGTTTTTTGGGATACTACGTGGAGAAATCATGGATTAAGTTCCGTTACTCAGGCCGGTTTGGTTAACAATCTAAATGACGGGATGATTTGGGGACTTCTCCCGATGTTATTGATGGATTTGAAATTCAACGATACCCAAATTGGTTGGAGTGCTGCAATTTATCCAGCCGTTTGGGGTATATGCCAATTATTTACTGGATCTTGGGCCGATAAATTCTCGATTAAACGAATCCTGTTTTGGGGAATGTTTATACAAGGAATTGGACTACTACTGCTGCCCATTGCTGCCGATTTTGTATCCGTAATAACCATTTCAGCGATACTTGGTTTTGGCACAGCCATGGTTTACCCAACCTTTTTAACCGCCATAGCCCAAAATACTGCAGTAATTAACAGAGCTGAAAGCATCGGTACTTTTCGATTATGGAGAGACTTAGGCTATGCCCTAGGCGCTATTATTTCTGGCATACTCGCCGATAGAATTGGAATTGGTGGTTCTATTTCGGTAGTTGCCTTACTCACAATATTTTCGGCAATCACGGTAAAATTGCGATTTCCCAATACTTAAATTAATTTTACATAATGGTAAATTTATAAACAAAATTCCATTCCAAATATCGTATATTTGTTTAAACAAATAAATGCCAAGATGTTTAAATCGCTTTTTTTAATTACACCAACAATTACAGCATCGGTTATGGCTATTATTTTAAATTGTAATGCACAAACGAAGATGACACAGAAGAGCAATCCATTATTATGTGATCCCGAGACGGGTATTTGCGAATTACCTGACACATTAAATGCAGAGGAGACAACTCTACAATCTATTAACAAATCCATCAAGATTATTTATTTCACAGATCCAATTTGTTCCTCCTGCTGGGGAATTGAACCTCAGTTAAGAAAGCTTAAATTGGAATATGGGGGATCTGTGGAAATAGAATACCGCATGGGTGGATTATTACCGGATTGGAGTTATAACAGTGGGGGTATTAGCAAACCTTCGGATGTTGCACACCATTGGGATGAAGTTAGTGTTTATTACGATATGCCCATCGATGGCGATGTTTGGCTAGAGGATCCGCTGGCTTCTTCCTACCCTCCATCTATTGCTTTCAAAGCAGCTCAGATCCAGTCTCAAGAAAAAGCAATTGAGTTTTTGCGAGTACTAAGGGAACAAGTTTTTATGCAAAAGAAAAATATTACTCGATGGGAGATAATGGAATCAGCCGCACAACAAGTTGGATTAAATACCATTCAATTGCGTTCCGATTTTGAAGGCGCCGCGAAACAAAAATTTGAAGAGGATTTACAGTTGGCTCGTAAAATGGGGGTTCGCGGATTTCCCACGTTGTTTATATCAAATCAAAACAATCAACAAGAAATAGTTTACGGTTCGAAACCCTACGAAAGCTATGAGGCGGCCATTAAAAAGTTAGCACCAACAGTTGAAAAGTATCCGTACAACCAAGACTGGATAAACTTATTTGATAAGTACCCCACCCTCACTGCCAAGGAATATGCTATTTTAACAACAATTGAGAGAAATGCTGCTGAAAAACAATTATATGAATTAGCTGCATCGGGAAAACTCACTCAATATAGTTGCAAAAATGGATCGATCTGGAAACGTAAATAGCACTTACTTTTTTGATTGCTGAAAATGCTCGAAACTATGTCGAAACTCCTGATGAACCATCACGTGTTTTGCCTTTGGATACATCGATACTATTGAGTCCATTGTGATTGTCTGAACATTCAAATTTTCAGGTACTTCAAATGCCAATAGACTTTTATTATCCGGCGTTGCTACAATGATTTTGCGATGTTTTATAGAATCTATTAACCACTTTTTCTTTTCCAATTGCTCCCAGGAATAACTTCGTTTCTCGCCATTGATTTCTAACCAAGCCAACCAATTTTTGGCATGGTTGGAACTTACCGAGCGTTGTAACAAGTCCGATTCGATGCTTCCGTCGTCATACTTTTCTAATCGATTGTATTTTTTCTCAAACTCCGATTCGCCCTGTAAAATCCATGAATCTGGATACCACTGCAACCATTGTTTCAAGGTTGTTTGAACGAAAGGCAAAACGGTCCATTGCTCCCCTTTTCGCGGACCAGCTACCGCCTCTCCCGTTGCTTGTTGCCACCAAGAGCCCGATTCTTGGTCTTCAAACATGGCGTTAAAATGATCCATTCCCACCAATCGGAATTTTTCCAGTTTTCCATTTTTTTGTGGGTATCGGTAAACCATGGCTGTACGGCAAACCGAACAATACGTAGCAAAAATGGGCAGGTTTTTATCTAGGGTATCGCTAATTTGATGATGATGTGCCAAAATATTCATGGGATAGGCTTTGGGGACACCGTGATCAACAATACCAATGACTAATCTATCGGTTTCAATATAACTCTTATCGGACTTTGCAAAACGAGTATTTCTTAAGGGTAAGAACATCGTATCAGCACTGAGCAGATTGTTGGTTAAATAGGCAGACAATGCAAGTACACCCATCAGGAAAATGGTTGACTTTTTGTACTGTTTCCAACTCGATGGAAGCCAACGCAGAATCGCGGCTAGGAAAATCACTCGAAACACCCAACGGTATTGATGCAAAAAATACGCAAACTCCAAGGAATTAGACTGCTGACTTCCGGGCATCGGCATGATAAAATACACACGCAGCCATTCAAAAACAATCAATAAAATCAAACTGATTAACCACCACCGTTTCATAGTGATTGCAAGTTAAGCCGTTTTAATAATTTTCATACCAGTTGAATTGTTGTTGAACAATATTCTGCTTCTCGGATTTTAAATAGGATAAATATTGTTTAGCTGCTGGTGAATGATTTTTCCCATTTAACCATATTAAACTCCATGTGGTGACAGTAGGGAGACCTGGAACCGGAATGATGGAAAGTTCATGATTGAAAAGTTCATTTTTGATTCCGATTAATGGCATAATTGAGTACCCCAAACCGGCGAGTATTGCTTGTTTAACAGCCTCATTGGAAGTGAGTTCCATCGATGGTCTAACGGAAATTTGGTTCTGCTGAAAATACTGTTCCATTGCCTGTCGTGTCCCAGAACCATTTTCCCGAAAGATGAAAGGCAAATCAGCAAAAATAGACTTCGATTCTGCGATATTTTTCGGTTTAAGTCCGCCTTCAGGGGAACCTACAAGAAATAATTTATTCTGCAGTAAATCCAGTTTTTCTACTTGCAAGGATTTGGGCAAAATTGAAACCAGGGCAAAATCAACTTCATTTTTCTCCAAGCTTTCAATTACTGAACTTTTGTTAGTTACATCCATTTCCAATTCTAAACCGGGATGTTTCTTCATGAAAGTACTGAGAAAAAATGGCATAATATATTTACCCGTAGAAACAACGGAAATTCTCAACTTGCCAAACAGTTGGCCTTTAAATGCCAGTGTTTTATAATTGATTGCGTGTACTTCATTTATAATACGCTCCGCAGCTTGGGCTATTTCCATTCCAAAATCCGTGATATAAATCTTTCTCCCAACAACTTCCGTTAAGGGGATATCAAACTGATCTTGAAAATTCTTTAACTGAATGGAAACCGCAGGCTGAGTTAAATGTAATTCTTCAGCAGCTCTGGTTACACTTTTACATTGTACAATTTTCAAGAAGACTTGCAGTTGATTCAGTGTGTAATTCATTAATAAAACTTATGGTAAGCATATCAAATATAAATAAAAACATATAAAAACCACGACAGAAATTTGCAATCAACAATCAATTACATGCAAAACACATCCATTTTACAATGTTTATTCATCGCATTGGGATTATTATTTTTCCTCATTGCGGTTAAATGCTATGAAACCGAAGACCAACAGCTTTGGTCTGCATTCAGTATCATTTTTGGTTTGCTCGCATTTCGACAGCAGGCAATGGATAACGAGGAGGAGATGGAATCATGAATTGGGGGCTACTAATTGAAAATTTAAGCAATCCTGCCCTATTGTTTTTTGTGTTGGGTGTTATTGCAGTTTACATAAAGAGTGATTTAGAAATACCCCCCAGTTCGTCTAAGTTTATTTCATTGTACTTATTGTTTGCCATTGGATTTAAAGGCGGACAGGAATTATCTCAGGAAGCTTTTACCATAGATATTTTATGGTCGATGTTTTTTGGAATTTTTCTTTCCATCGCTATCCCTTGTTACACCTTTTTCATACTAAAAAGAAAGTTAGCCGTTTACGACGCAGGGGCAATAGCCGCTGCATATGGCTCGGTTAGTGCCGTTACCTTTGTTACGGCGGTTTCTTACTTGGAATCGCAGCAATTAAGCTTGCATGGTCATATGGTGGCCATCATGGCGTTAATGGAATCTCCTGCTATTATTATTGGACTCATATTGATTTCCGTATTTGCCAAACACAATGGAGAACGGATTCAAAAGCGAACGGCCATACATCATTCATTTACCAATGGAAGCGTTTTATTGATTTTAGGTAGTTTAGTGATCGGATTATTAGCAAGTGCCAAACAAGCCGAAGGGATAAAGCCATTCACCAATGACCTTTTCAAAGGATTTTTGGCTATTTTCTTGTTAGACATGGGTATTAACAGTGGGAAAAAATTAAAAGCATTTTTCTCCTTTGGTTGGTTTCCAGTTTGTTTCGCAATTTTGATTCCTTTGATTAATGGCTCCTTGGTAGCCTTAATTAGCTCTGTAGTTGTGGATGATATTTCCAACCGGTTCATTTTTGCGATACTCGCAGCAAGTGCTTCTTACATCGCCGTACCCGCAGCCATGAAAATTTCGGTACCCAAAGCCAATCCGGGGTTATTTTTACCGATGGCACTGGCTATTACATTCCCCGTAAACATCACTGTAGGAATGCCTATTTATTGGTGGATAGTACAAAACTATTGAACTATGAGCCGTAGGGTTTTTGATCCAAGATCCGTATTAACTTCAAGAATATAAAGCCCTGGACTTATGTTTAATTGTTGTACTGTGACTTCTTGCATAGTATTGGATGCACGGACGGTAATTGGCGATTGCATTTCGTTAATAACCGCACCGTTCATGGTTTTCAATCGCAGAGAATTCACCTGTTGAATCCCAAATACGCTTAACTTAAAACTGCCATTATTTGGATTTGGACTCGCTTGAACTTGCCATGTATTTAGCAATTCCTGGTTTACCATGTCCAATCTATCTATGGTAATGGTGGTACTACCGGAACATACACAGTTGCCAGCATTACGCATTTTGGCGGTCATAAAAACAGTGTACACTCCATCGGATTTACCATCCAAGATGGCTGTTGCTCCACTATTTGATACGGTTACAGTGTCAATACCTGGGATAATGAAGGTATAATCCACGTTATCCTGTCCGCCGATATTTCCCAATTTATCTTTCGGACTTACTTTAATTCCCCAATGATATTGAGAATAATCTGGGATTGCCGCTACTGCACAGGTCCTAGGTGTTTCGTAGATATCAACCCGCTGCGTAAACGAATCGGCGCAACCGCCTGTAATGGAAGCTTTTAACGTCACAAAATACGAAGTGGTGATTTTAGGATTGAATGACTTGATTGGATCCGATGTATTGTTAAATGTGTTATCGGCAAAATCCCACAGATAGTTAATTTTCCCCGATTCCCAGGTAGTTAGATTTTTGAAAGAAACGGGATCCCCTGAA
>CANGWH010000105.1 GCA_947457565.1 Flavobacteriales bacterium | reverse complement strand
TTTTCTTCCTCTAAGTTCAATCACGGACACGATGCCTACAACGGATATCGTTTGGAGGAAGGTACTATAGTATCCGAAAATGGAAGTACTGATTTTTACGATATCAGTATTACAAAAAATGTTTTGGCGATGTTCATTGGCGTAATCACTTTGTTGTTGATTGCGATACGGATGGCCAATTCGTACAAAAAGCGCGCGGGTAAAGCGCCGAAAGGTATTCACAATTTGGTAGAGCCGCTGATTCTTTTCATTCGTGATGACGTAGCAAAGCCTTCAATCGGCCATAAAGCCGATAAATTCATGCCTTTATTATTGAGTATTTTCTTTTTCATATTTGTATTGAACGTATATGGATTGATTCCTATTTTTCCAGGTGGTGCAAACGTTACTGGGAATATATCTATCACCATGGTGTTAGCTATAGTAGTGTTTTTAACGGTAAATCTTAACGGTAATAAATACTATTGGAAGCATATTTTCTTGCCCGATGTTCCTGTTTGGATGTATCCAATCATTATTCCTATTGAAGTGTTGGGGGTTATTTTAAAGCCATTTGTATTGATGCTTCGTTTGTTTGCGAATATCACCGCCGGTCACATTATTATTTTAGGATTCTTTTCACTGATTTTCATATTTGGCGCTATTAAAACCGAAATTGGATTTGCTGTTGCGCCTTTGAGTGTTGCATTTACAATATTTATGAGCATGTTGGAATTGTTAGTAGCTTTTCTACAGGCGTTTGTGTTTACCTTGTTAACCTCAATCTACATTGGAATGGCCGTGGAGGAACATCACCATTAATTAAATAACTATAAACAAATAACCAATAAACAATTATGAGTCTAATGAACACTCTTCTTCAAGCAGCTGATTTAGCCGCTGCTTACAGTAAAATGGGTGCCGCTCTCGGTGCTGGTCTTGCCGCTATCGGTGCTGGTTTAGGTATCGGTAGAATCGGTGGAAGTGCGATGGAATCTATCGCGCGTCAGCCTGAGTCAGTGGGTGACATCCGTGCGAACATGATCGTTGCTGCAGCGCTTATCGAAGGTGCTGTATTCTTCGCTATCGTTGTTTGTCTTTTGATTCTGTTCCTTTAAGAAAAATTCAGGGGTTGCTACCAATAGCAACCCCTTTTAACATTAACGAAAAATGGGATTAGTAACTCCGTCCATAGGACTTGTATTTTGGATGCTGGTAACCTTCAGCATTGTGTTGGTTATCTTGAAAAAATTTGCTTGGAAACCTATCTTGGATTCTATTCGCGAACGCGAACAGACTATCGAAGATGCGTTGAATCAAGCGGAAAAAACAAAGGCTGATATGGCGCGTTTAAGCAGCGAAAATGAAGCGTTGCTTGCTGCTGCTCGACAGGAGCGTGACGCGATCATGAAAGAAGCCCGTGAAATGAAAGATAAAATAGTTGGCGATGCCAAAGTGACTGCTGATGAAGAAGCCAAGAAAATCATGCAACGTGCACAAGATGAAATCGAAAAACAAAAATCAGCCGCAATCGCTGAATTAAGAAAAGAGGTTTCTATCCTATCCGTGCAGATTGCAGAAAAATTGGTTCAACAAAAGCTTGAAACTTCCGATGCTCAGCAAGCATTAATCGCTCAACAACTTAATCAATTGAATTAAACCGAAGAACTACTTAACGGAATGTCAGACTTTAGAATTGCTTCGCGTTACGCCAAGGCCTTGTTCGAACAAGCCGTGGAAACCAAATCCTTGGATGCCGTGGAATCGGATGTTCGTCATTTGATGAGCGTTTGCGAAGAAAGTAGAGACTTTGTATTGTTCCTAAACAGTCCATTGATCAAAATCGCCACCAAGAAAGAGGCTATGCAGAAAATGTTTAGTTCTTACACGGAATTAACACGCAGTGCGTTGATGATCATGGCCGATAAATTCAGGGAAGGATTAATCCCTGGCATGACACAAGCCTTTATTGCTTTGGTAAATAAATATAGAAATATAATGACTGCCGAAGTAACAGCTGCTGTTGCTCTAAACGATGCCGATGTTAAAACTGTAAAATCTTACGTAGCCCAGAAGACCGGTGCTAATGAAGTGCAGTTGAAACAAGTTATTGATGCCGAAGTAATTGGCGGAATCAATATCGTATTTGACGGTAAGATTTACGATTCTACCGTTTCTAACCAATTATTAAAAATTAAAAAAGACCTACAAATCGCTTAAAAAATCATTATGTCACATATTAGACCTGACGAAATATCGACCATCTTGAAAGATCAAATTTCAGGGTTCGATACGGCTGCAAACCTCGAAGAAGTGGGTACAGTTCTCCAAGTAGGGGACGGTATCGCGCGTATTTATGGACTCCTCGGCGTACAAAGCGGGGAATTGGTTGAATTTGCTAACGGTGTTCGTGCCGTAGTATTGAACCTAGAAGAAGATAACGTGGGTGCGGTATTGATGGGAAGTAGTTCCGAAATCAAAGAAGGTGATAAAGTAAAACGCACAGGTAAAATTGCATCGATCAAAGCCGGTCACGGTTTGTTAGGTCGAGTAATTAATGCTTTGGGTGAACCCGTAGACGGTAAAGGTCCTATCAGTGGCGACCTTTTCGAAATGCCTTTGGAGCGTAAAGCACCCGGTGTATTGTTCCGCGAACCGGTGAAAGAACCGTTGCAGACGGGTATTAAGGCGATTGATGCCATGATTCCTATTGGAAGAGGTCAGCGTGAGTTGATCATTGGCGATCGTCAAACAGGTAAAACGGCAATTGCTATCGATACCATAATTAACCAAAAAGAGTTTTACGAAAAAGGGGAACCTGTATTTTGTATCTACGTTGCCTGCGGTCAGAAAGAATCTACCGTAAAGCAAGTAGTGAACTCGTTGGAAGAGCACGGTGCAATGGCTTATACTGTAGTAGTTACTGCTCCAGCATCAGCTCCAGCTCCTTTGCAGTTCTTTGCTCCTATGGCCGGTTGCGCTGTAGGTGAGTATTTCCGTGATTTAGGGTTGCCTGCCTTGGTGGTATATGACGATTTGTCTAAACAGGCTGTTGCATACCGTGAGGTTTCCTTGTTGCTTCGTCGTCCTCCAGGACGTGAAGCCTATCCCGGTGACGTATTTTACTTACACAGCCGTTTGTTAGAGAGAGCTTGTAAATTGAACGCTTCCGATGATATCACTGGCAATATGAATGATTTACCCGAGAGTTTAAAAGGTAAAGTAAAAGGGGGAGGATCATTAACCGCATTGCCGATTATTGAAACTCAAGCTGGTGACGTATCGGCGTATATTCCTACCAACGTAATTTCAATTACCGATGGACAGATTTTCCTTGAGTCTAACTTGTTTAACTCAGGTGTTCGTCCTGCTATTAACGTAGGTATATCTGTATCTCGTGTAGGAGGTAATGCTCAAATTAAATCCATGAAAAAGGTAGCAGGTACATTGAAACTCGACCAAGCGCAGTACCGCGAATTGGAAGCATTTGCCAAGTTCGGTTCGGATTTGGATGCTGCTACAAAATCAGTGTTAGAAAAAGGTTCCCGTAACGTGGAAATATTGAAACAAGGTCAGTATAGTCCCGTTTCAGTTGAGAAGCAGGTTGCTATTATTGCATTGGGTACAGCCAACGCCTTGAGAAGTGTTCCAGTTGATAAAATTCGTGAGTTTGAAGTTTCATACTTAGAATATTTAGAAAACAAACATAAAGATACCCTTGAAGCTGTTCGTAAAGGTAATATCGACGATGAAGTTCGTAAGGTATTAACCGAGGCAGGTAAGGAAATCGCTAAGAACTACGCTTAATCCCCGTTGTAATTCATGCCAAGTCAAAAAGAGATACGAGCCCGAATTTCCTCAACCATCAGCACACAGCAGATTACGAAAGCGATGAAGTTGGTGAGTGCAACCAAGTTGCGCAAAGCTTCTGAAGCTATCGTAAGAATGCGTCCGTATGCGCAAAAGTTGCAAGGAATTATGGGTAATTTGCAGGAGAGTACCGAAGATCCCCGCTTGGCTGCATTTTTTGAAACAAGAGAACCCAAAAAAATTGCGGTTTTTGTAGTAACCAGTGATAGAGGTCTTTGCGGTGCTTTTAACGCCAATGTGGTGAAGAAAGTAAGGGCGATGATTCAAGGGGAGTATGCCGATGCTTACCAAAAAGGGAATATTACTTTTTATTGTATTGGTAAAAAAGGTGCGGAAACGTTAAAGCGCTACGGAATTGAAGTAAATACTGAGTTTTCTAGCTTGGCCCTTGATATCAATGCCGAAAAGGTATTTAATGCAATTAATTCTGTGTTGAATAAATTTTTGGTGGGAGAGTATGATAGTGTAAGCGTTGTGTACAATAAATTCAAAAATGCTGCTACTCAGATTTTAGTGAATGAACCGTTGTTGCCGATAGTTTCTGATACTACTACAGTAAATTCAGGGAATACGGATTATTTGTTTGAGCCAGGTAAGGTTGAAATATTACTGGACTTAATCCCGCGTAGTATTAAAACTCAGTTTTATCGCATGTTGTTGGATTCGTTAGCTTCTGAACACGGAGCACGAATGGTAGCAATGGATAAAGCTACCGATAATGCCGGTGAATTGTTGAGATCTCTGCGTTTAGCTTACAACCAAGCTAGACAAGCGGCGATTACCCGTGAAATTTCTGAGATTGTGGGTGGTGTAGCTGCTTTAGAAGGTTAAACCGAATTCTTTTAGTTATAATTGGGCTGGTAATTAATAATTGCCAGCCTTTTTTTATGCCTCCCGATTAACTTCAATATAGTTATGGGTTGCTTTTATTTTTTCCATTAACTGCTCTAAATGCAGCAAATCGGTAATCATCACTTTAATTTTTCCATCGAAAGTACCACCTTCTATAGCTTCGATGTTGATGCTGCGCATATCTACCTCCATATCTTTAGATATTATATCGGTGATTCTACTTACGATGCCCACATCATCGATACCCCGAACATGCAACAGCGCTTCAAAGGATTTTTGGTAACCATCGCCCCGCCAATTGGCTGCTATAACGCGATATCCATACTGACTTAGTAAGCGTGTGGCATTGGGACAGTTAGTACGATGAATTTTTATGCCTTCACCAACGGTTACAAACCCAAAAATGGAATCCCCGGGAACCGGATTACAACACTTCGCTAGTGCATAGGGAAGTTCATAGTCTTCCCCAATAACAATCTCAGGAACTTTTTTCTTTTTACCTGTTTTTCCAGCGGTGGTTGAATTTTCTTGTTTCTGACTTTCTTTGTTTTTTTTGTCTAAGATCTCGAAAATAGTATGACGATGCAATCGTATTTGGCCTTCTGCAACGCTATGGTAGAATTCAGCAGCTACGGTGTAACGAAAATGTTTAATGAATTTTTGTAGTGCTGCATCATCCCAAACCAAACTATGCTTTCGGAACAAACGCTCCATAAGCAGTTTTCCTTGTTTGGCTTTTTGCGTTCGCTCCGCTTTTAATGCCTCCCTGATTTTACTTTTTGCGCGTGCGGTTTTTACAATGTCCAGCCAATCTCGATTAACTCTATCCTTTTGAGTGGTAAGTATTTCTACAATATCGCCGTTTTTTAATCCATGATGAAGCGAAACTAATTTGTTGTTTACTTTTGCACCTAAACATCGTTTTCCCACCTCGGTGTGAATAGTAAAAGCAAAATCCAACGCCGTAGCCCCGGTACTTACCGCTTTAACATCGCCCTTTGGGGTGAAAATATATATTTCCTCGCCCAGCAAACTACTGCGAAATTCACTCACCAAGTCCAATGCATTTAAATCGTTGTTGGCAAGAGTCTCTTTCACGGCATTTAGCCAGTTATCAAAGGCATCGTCTTGTGGAGTGTTGCTGTTATTGCCCACCGCCTTATAACGCCAATGAGCGGCCAAGCCTCGTTCCGCAATATCGTCCATACGCTTAGATCGTATTTGAACTTCTACCCATCTACTTTTTGGACCTAAAACGGTGGTATGCAATGCGCTGTATCCGTTGCTTTTTGGGTGACTTAACCAATCGCGTAACCTACTGCTGTGGCTGCGATACATATCGGAAACAATAGAATATACTTTCCAACAATCCGCTTTCTCTAGGTGCAAGGGAGAATCAACAATAACCCGAATGGCGAAGGCATCATAAACTTCCTCAAAAGGAATATGTTGCTTTTTCATTTTTTGGGCAATGCTAAAAATACTTTTAGGCCTGCCCTTAATTTCCGTAATCGTTAAGCCAGAATTATCCAATTCCTCCTTAAGCGGGTCAATGAATTCTCTAATATACCTCTGCCGGGAGTTTTTTGTTTCTGCAAGTTTAACCGAAATATCTTTGTATGTTAGGGGTTCGGTAAACTTAAAAGCCAGGTCCTCCAATTCCACTTTGATGGCGTTTAAACCTAAGCGATGCGCCAGCGGAGCATAAATGTACATGGTCTCCGAAGCGATTTTTAGTTTCGTATTTTCGGATACCGAGCCCAACGTTCGCATATTGTGCAGCCGATCGCACAGTTTAATGAGAATTACACGTAAGTCTTCCCCTAAGGTGAGCAACATTTTTTTGAAGTTCTCTGCCTGTATGGAAGCGTCTTTA
>CANGWH010000104.1 GCA_947457565.1 Flavobacteriales bacterium | reverse complement strand
GGTTGTTTCGTCACGGGATCAATGGGCTCTTTCAACCATACAATTCGTCCGTAATACTTGGCTCCAATCTTTTCAACTTTAACTCTTGCTCTGCCATTACTAGGCTCCCAAACACCCAACAAACGATCGCCTCCGTCTTGGGCAACGAACGCAGTAAACAAGCCAGCGATCATCACTAGCAACATCGATAAAATGTATTTTCTCATAATTAAAATTTAATGTTTTTGATTTTTACCAAAGAACATCAACATTGAATTGGAGCCGGTTGATAGTCCTATGAATTTTATAAATATCTTGATATTTTTTATTGAATTCTTAAACAATTCAGGGCTATTTGTAAGTCAATTCAAACTCAAAATCCCCTTTGAATACCAAATCTGCATCCAAATCCTTAGCCAAGGCAGCATCCACTACTATATAAAACTGCTTTTCGCCAAAAAATTCCCCTGCGGTAGCCTCTGTTGAAGGAGATAACAACACAGAACTAGCACCAGCCTTAACGGGATTTAGTACAGCTAATTCTTTCATATTCAAGTCTTTATTATCACTAGCTAGACTTAGCACAAACGAACTAACCCCATCAAAATTCGCAGAATCTCCTGCTTTCAATGTGGCCGATTTTAACGTAGCACCCGAAATTTTCACTCCCTCTGTGTACTTATCGCCCAAAATTGCTTTTAAATCTACATTCACAGTGTACTGCACCGGATTCGCACCTTCATACAAGGGTCCAGCTAAGGTAAATTCTACATCTTTCATTTGGAAGGTGGTCTTTTCACCTCCGCCGCAACTAGCCATAAACACAGCAACTGCAGCAAATAATAATCGAACGGCTCTATTCATAGCCGGCAATTTATCAATTTTCTGTAAGATAGCAAACTTTAGTTCTGCACTACTGCATTATAAAGATTACTTGAGTAAGTACATTCTTGGAACTAAAACCAATCATAGATCTAACCGGAGCTTTATTATCCTTACTGGCACACAACAATGGAAATGGGCACGCAAACTCTACTCCCTTAAACTTAGCTAACTCCTCCGATTTCAACGCAGCCGTAACCGGAGTTCCCCCTATAGCCAACGTCCCAGAAAAGGCCGTCTTGGGAAAATTCTTATCGCCATCCCAATTAATATTTATACCTATACCTTTTACGGAACCATCAGCATTTGTTGAGACGATGACACCGCTCGACTCAAACATATATTCCTTACCTCCACCTTTTTCTTTCTCCGATGAAACTTCCCCAAACAAAGCCTTCACATTGGCAAAATTGGTTTTCGGATTTATCTCCGATCCATTTACCAACAACTTCTTGTCATCCGGCATACTAATATCTAAGGTAATTTGTGCAAAAATGCTCGTGATGGATGCTGAAAAAATTACTCCAACAGCAACCAGTTTAAAGGCGATTGATTTCATTATTCAATGATAACTAAAACTGAGGCCGATAAAAAACAAAATAAACAAAACTAAAAACAGCATAAAATAAACATATTCAACAATTTGGTTGTTTACTACTAATCGCAGACCACCAATCCATACCCTCAACCAGGCACTACGATTTCATTTTTGTAGGGCTCGGTGCGTCTGCAAGTCTCACACTCTTAGCCCTTAAAAAGCAACAACTACTCCTCGGGAAATCCATATTAATCATAGAACCCGAAGCGAAAAACAACAACGATAAAACCTATTGCTTTTGGGCTTCAGAAACAGATTCTATAGTCAAAGATTTAATAACCATCATTTCTAAATCTTGGACTTCTGTATCGGTCGCAAACCAATCGAAAAGCCCTTTACTACCCTTGCAATATTGGCAAATTAGTAGCATCGATCTTTACCAAAAACTGGACGAAATGATCAGTGATTTCGGTTGGGAACGAATGGCAAAAAAAGTAGAGGCCATCCAAACTAATCAGGCAGACAAACCCTTCATTCAAGTCGATTACCAAATTCTTACCGCAGATATTATTTTCGATTCCCGAAATCCCCAATTCTATACACCTAAAAACTTCGAAACTCACCTTTGGCAAAGTTTCGTGGGATGGAAAATCAAAACCAAGGAGTTGTACTTCCAACCCAACGACTTCCGAATGATGGACTTTACAACTCCACAGGACAATTTCACCCAATTTGTATACGTGCTTCCGTATTCGGAACACGAAGCATTGATTGAAATCACCCGTTTTGGTAAAGAAGTAATCCCACAAGATTTGGCTGAGTTGCGTTTAACCGAGTACATACACCATTTCAATGTTGCCTATTCCATAGAAGATACTGAAACCGGATGTATTCCCATGAGTAATGCCCAATTAAAAACCCACCCATTGCCGGGCGTAATAAACTTGGGAGGCAGAGCGAACCTTATCAAGCCCAGCACCGGTTATGCCTTTAAATCGATGTACTCTCACGCCGATAAAATTGCTGAAACAATAAAAAGGCAAACAACAAACTCGTTGGAATCGGTTACCCTTGAATCCCACCCCCTATTTCCAACTACAGCACCTTCAAGATTTAAGTTTTACGATAGCCTGTTACTTAAAATTCTGGACCAACAACCCCACTGGGGCAAACCCATCTTCGAACAGCTATTTAATCGCGTGCAAATTCCACAAGTAATGCAATTCTTGGACGAAAAAACTACGCTAATTCAAGATATACATATTTTACGAAAATTACCCTTCAAACCCTTTTTGCGCGTACTTTTTCAACACCCTTTTGTACAATCCTTGTACCGCCCACTTGGCCTATTACTAATCACGGTAACTTTACTATTACTCGGCAATTCGTACTGGCAAACAATCATCGGCGATTCATCATTGATACTTGGATTAATAACTGTTGGAATTCCGCACGGTGCCGTAGATCATTTACTGGAAACCAAACAATGGAATAAACAAACAGCCCCCGGATTTATAGTCAAATATTTATTGATTGGCGCACTGTTTGCCGCAACTTGGTTATTGCTTCCGAACCTATGCTTGATGTTTTTTATGTTGTATTCTGCTTGGCATTTTGGTCAGGCCGATGGAGAACTTTGGAGAATGTCTAAACCCCAAACCCTGAGCTGGGGAACTACAGTTTTATCGTTTATAATATTGTCGCACTGGAAAGAATCGGCTGAAATAATTTCCGGTATAACAGGCACAAATTGGAACACCTTCCAAATTTCGGGAGACTTGCCATCGAAACTTCAATTCATTTCACCCTTTATCGCCCTCGTCTTTTTCCCTTGGGTTTATTATTCCGTTAAAAATCGATACTGGGGAATGAGCATTACTATCGTATGGCTAGCAGCCTCCGCCGTGCTGCCTTTGATGTGGTCGTTTGGCCTGTATTTCATCGGCCAACACAGCATCAACGGTTGGTACAAAATCAAAAAACATTTACAAATCTCTCATCAGCGTTTATGGGTGCAATCCTTGCCCTTTCATCTAGGAGCTTGGGGATTGCTGTTGCTGTTTTATGGGTTATTCCGTCAATCGTCCCTTGATTCAACTTCCACCCATTTCAACCTCATGAACCACGTACAAAATCTAAATCCCAATTTGTCCACATGGGCTCCGTTTTTTATTTTCTTGGCCTGCATCAGCCTTCCTCACACGCTAGCGATGCATAAACTTTATAAAAAATAATTTATCATTGATGTTGATAGCATCTACCACTGAGACTGGTAGTCCTTCGTTTACAACGTACTCCGGATTGGGTAACTCCTGAACATTGCACGGCCCCTGATGCTGCAGGATGTCTTGGTGCCGATACCGCTGAATTACCAGAACCAGACACGGATGATTGGCTAGAGCCCCCTAGACTTCCCCAATTCCAGCAGCTCAAACACACCGTTTTCTCGATAATTTCCTCTTGATTATCCACCAACTTGGGAAAGAAATTGATCCCGGTTAATCGCTCAACACTATCAATGCTTACCGCATAGTTCTGCAAGGGTAATTTCAACCCCATATTGGGCATAACAAACCCGATCCCCTTCACTTGGGGCTCCGAATAATCCAATAAAACCTTGTAATAATACCGAGGAACCGAAACTTGACTGGGTCCTATTTTGGGTAAATCACCCGATAATACTGGACCCGTAACCACATACACCGTATCGTTATCCACGGCCCAAAAACGAACCTGCTCTTCCAATCGCTTCCAAATACCGCGGTTAAAAGCAGGAACTTGTGGACTCATATTGCTGTAATAAAACGATTCAGACATCGCCAACGAAGACCAACCCATGTCGCCGGCCGGAGCTAAATGTCCTCGATCGTACCCGCTTCCTTGATAATCGGCCGACGTTGCCGAACCCGTTTTAACCATCGGATCTTCCCTGAAATTATCCGTTCTTTCGATAATGCCTTGCGTTTCGGATTGCGTTAATTGGTAAGCTACCCAACTGGCTTGTTCGTGCACCTCATTGTACAATAAACTAAACCCGGTTTTTCGAATTACTTTATCGTTTACAGAATTCAATTGGGGTAGTTCCAAACCGCTCACCCATCG
Organism: Flavobacteriales bacterium; assembly: GCA_947457565.1. Classification (GTDB taxonomy): domain Bacteria; phylum Bacteroidota; class Bacteroidia; order NS11-12g; family UBA955; genus JAGKXC01. Next base: position 2,135 of record CANGWH010000104.1, on the reverse strand, counting down.
CACGCGAAAACTTGTAGGCAGTAAGCTATCCGTATATTGCCTGTGCCCATCCAAAGGAAAAGCTCCCAAGTCCCCTCTCACGTAGCTACCATACGCGGGGCTTATAGTCGCCGAACTACCGTAATCCAACGGTGTCAATTTCTGGTTCCGTCCATAGCAATCATTTGCAGCGAAAACAACAAACAAACCAAATACAACCGCTGTTAACTTCCTCATTCAAAAACGAAGTTAAAAAAATAAACCGATTTAGGAGGACTCTTTACAGAACATTCGCTCAATGGCCAATCGAGCCATCAAATAACTTACCGTTGATTCTGCCCCTTGATTTAAGTTGATATTTTCTTCTTCAACACCATCGTAGCAACCGCCGGTACAAGGGTTATAAACAATCTGATGCAAGTGATTATCCCCTAAAAACCAATGAAAGGCTAGCTGGGCTTTTTGCTTGTATTCTTCCTTTTTCAAAACGGAATAAAACGTTTCCAAAGCCAATACCGTATAAGCCACGTCTATGGGTTGTTCACCTCCTACAATCGCCCGATTTACTTCATTCTTAAATCGCCAACCCTTGTTGGAAATTACCCGTATTCGGTCGTTCTTAATAATTTTAGAAAGTAGAAAATCAAAACTATCCATCGCCACTTCTTTGTAATCTAACTGACCCGTAACTTTATATGCACATAACATAGCCTCCGGAATTAAACTATTGCCATAGGTTAAATAATGTTCAAACCAACGCCAATCTTCCGTTTTCTCGTGCAAAAACATGTTCACCAACCGATTCGCCAAAGAAGTAATAAGCAATCTCCCCTCAGGCTGATTCTGATAACTCCATCCTTTAATCATAAATGCCATGGCACGGGTTGAGTGTATCTTTAACACATGAGGCTTGGTGTATTGCAGTAAATTATTGGCTTCATGTACCAAATTTGACGGAAGTACACCTTCTAATGAACTTACATAACCCAATGCCCATATGGCCCTTCCGGTGCTATCTTCCAAATTTTCTTCGTAATTCTGATCGGTAATATGCTTGCTCTTATTGATATAATTATAAAACAATCCGTTGGGTTTTAAGCAGTAACGTATAAACTCCATGTACGTATTAATCAACACTAAATCTGTAGGGTTTTTGAATAAGGCGTAATGCTGACAGATCGCAATCAATGCACGGGCATTATCGTCCAAGGTAAACCCAGATTCTATGTCGGGATTGGCAATTTTGGAAAATTGAATCATTCCAAAATGAGTGGTTAATTTCTTTATGTGTTTTAAATTAATAGGCGGTATTTTGTAATGCAATGTGATGTCTTCCGAAGCGTTCATTTTAAATACTACGGCATGCGACAATGCTGAATTCTGCCATGCCGTTGAGGCCATGGTATGAAAGCTGTGTAACGACATTTCTACTCGTTTTTGTTCATCGTCCAACAATCGAATAATTGCTTCTGCAAGTTGATCGGAATTTTCAAAATCGATAATTAACCCTTTGTTGTCTCGGAACAACTCCTTGGCGTGAGGAATAGGCGTACTAATAACCGGACAACCACAACTAACAGCATATGAAAACGTACCACTTACAGCCTGATTGGGGTCTTTGGACGTGAACAAATAAATATCGGATAACTGCAAATAATCCAACAATGTAGGCAAAGGCAAATACTCATTTACAAACCGAACATTTTCCATTAAACCCATGGCGTGTACTTGTTCTTCCAACAGATTTCGATACCGTTCGCCTTCTTGTTTAACAACGGAAGGATGTGTTTTACCAATGGCTAAAAACAACACATCGGGATGTCTTTCGATAACCCTAGGCAAGGCCTTCAAGGTAGTCTCAATATTTTTACTACTACTCAGCAAACCGAAGGTAGACAACACCTTACGAGATGTAAGATCGTAATTTTTCTTTAATTTATCTTTGTCGATAGGCGCAACCAAATGCGTTCCATGCGCAATTACTGTGATTCTATGAGACGCTATCCCATAATCGTCTGTTAATAATTTAGCCGCATTGGTAGTCATAACAACAACGGAGGAACTCAATGCCGACATATCCCGAACATTTTGCAGTAATTCATCGTTGGGATGGGGTAACACGGTGTGAAAAACTACGATTACCGGCTGTGATATCT
>CANGWH010000103.1 GCA_947457565.1 Flavobacteriales bacterium | reverse complement strand
TTGTCGCAACCCAACCGCGCGGGCTTGGTAGTGCCCAAGGAAAATGAAAATTCCGAAGATATTACCATGTTGATCATGCCGATGATGCTCAACAATTATTAAGAACCTATAACCTAACCTAATAAATAGAAAGCCGCTTCCCTCGGGAGGCGGTTTTTTTTATGTAGAATTTCTGGAGAATTCTTCCATGGATAATGGTGTACTAGCCCCCAAAATAGTTGGATAAATTTTTAAAAACAGATTAGGTCTGCTTAAATTTATCAAAGAAATGAAAACCAAAAGATCATTTAGTCCTGAAGAACGATTATCGATTCTGCAGGAAGCACAATCTGACGATGTTCCATTTTGCCATCAACCAAGTTTAAAGTAAAAAGTATAGTAGATTTTGAATCTATAATCTTAGTACCGATAAATGACAAGGAATTTTCATTTCCCTTACACATGACGATGCTCGAATATTGGTCAATTTGATTTCGTTTTATCTTGAATCCATAACTATTTTGGAATTCTAAAATGGAACTTAAACTTTGTCCAATGACAACTTGTATCTGAAATAGGAATGATGTTAATAGAACAAAAAGTTGAATCAATTTTCTGCAATCCTTTAAGTTAAACATCATTGGAATTAGCACAGGTGCTTTGGTTAGGTGATTATTGATTAGTGAAATTCGAATATAATGCTTATTTTATATATCAATTTATGCCTAATTGTACACCCCTTATTTATTAAACAAATCACGCCTTCTATTATAAAGCTGTGTTTAGCAATTGCAAATTTTGAGGTACATTTTCTGTAAACTGATTAGGCCTACAAACTTTCTATTTGTCCTTCATTTAATCATAAGGAGATAGAACTATTAAATCAAAATACATCAGCCTAGTTTTCAACTGATAATCTTTTGAGAGACCCATATATTCTTTTTCTTGTTCTGGAGAAGAAAATAAAAACTCAAAGCTATTCTTTTGATAATAGGCTAAAGGAATTTCTTCGTTGTAAGAATCCACGACTACAAAGCGACAGCCAGTTTTATTCTCTTCATCAATGAACCAAGACTTAATAAAATCCATCAATTCTTTCCCTAAGCCATTTTTTTTATATTTACTACTTACTCCTAATCTACCGATAAGAACAGCTGGATAACTTTTAAAGTGTTTTACTCGTGGAATTTCCTTGTTGACTCTTTTCTTTCGATTATTGGGTAAGAAATTTGTTTTTATGCTATCATTGGAAATAGTGAAAGCGCAAACAATTTCTTTTGGATTTTCATCTAATAAGAAACAATATGATTTACCTAGAAGTTGATTAGAGTAATTTTGTGAGTCGTAGGTAAAAAACTCATTTAAATCATTATGCCCGCAGTCAAATGGGTTGCATGATTCTAGTAAGTCTTGAGATAAAACTGAAAATGTACAAGCATTCTGTAAAAACCCCATAAATAAAAGGGTTACTTCATCTTGAATTTTTTCAAAATAATTCGATTGGATGCAACTTGTTTGCTGAAATTTACAGTAGCTTTCTTTGAAGTTGCGGCCTCGGCGTTTTGAATGAAGGCTTTGGCAACATCATTCTTTAGCGTAGGTATACTTTTAATCGCGATAGCCATAATCGTAAAACTAATACAAAATAAGGTAAAAAAGTAATTTAATACAAGTTCTTTTCATTGCCCAATTTCGAGGTAGTAATTTAACGGGGATTTTTGTGACGATGTACTTGATAAGTCCGGCAAGGATTGATTAAGATATTTCCAATTCGATAGTATCAATCATAGATTCGGCAAGTGGCTGAATCTCGATTTCTTTATTCTCGGCATCAGATTGCTTTAAAAACTTGTTTTTTGATGTTAGAGTTACTACTGGTTTTGTGATGCGAATGCTATCACGAAACGGATTATTGCGTTCTACTTCTGTGGTGAAGGTCAATCCTCCAAGATTGATTGAGGGAATGCGAGGTTTGACCATCTTAATGGTAGAAACGTCAGTTACATTCTGCATTTCTAGCAGTCTGAACATACCCTATACAAAATCGGTTATGTTTGACTGTAATTTAACCGATAATATCATTACAAGAGAAGTAATGGCGATTTTAAATTAACAAAAAATCAATGAAAACCTATTTCAAATCAAGTTATTCTGTTTTAGCATTTTTAGTTTGATTCTTACACTTGCACACGGATGCTGCAAGGAAAAATGTCGCATTGTATTTATTCCAAAAAATCCAAACCAAAAAACCACTTGGATTTTAGGAAGTGAACGATTGGAGCAAAAAACACTTTATTGACAAAACTTTCCATTAGGTTGGATTGACTATATACATTGACAATGTCAAACCATGAAAAAACTAAAACCAATGCCCACTTTTTCATGCTTATTTTTAGTTGTTTACTTTACCTAAGTACCTACGAATGCCCACTGTGCAAAGCAGTTGAAATTTATCATTTTCCAAATTATTTCTAGCTGATGTACCATCCGCATTAACTCGGTCACTTCTGCGCCCATTAAATATTTGAAATTTATACTGCCCCTCTATCGTACCAACCAAAGTCCACTTTTTCAACTTCCATTCAATCTCTGTAGCTGTAGTAATGGCTTTATTCTGTATGGATGGCGATAATTTAATATAATATAAACTGGAACTTGTATCATACTTTATTACACTGGAGTATTTTCCATCTCCATAAACATTCCTTACACCTTGATTCAACATAAGATTTAATCCAAAAGTTTGACTAAGTGTTATCCTCTCTCTGTCCAAAATAAAGTTAGCCCCAATTCTTGGATGAAAAGTAACAGCATATCCTTTACCTTCAAGTTGGTATTGTCTATATAAAACCGCATTTTTTGACGGTTCACCCGAATATTTACAATGGTCTAGGAGAAACGAAGTATTGTAGTAAGCCAAACTAATTGAAGATTTATATTTAATAGATTTATATCCTAATTGAAATTGCTCAGCTGCATTAATACTTGTATGAACAACATTCACAGAATTATCCTCTGAAAAATTTAAGAACTTTTGTTTCATTGCAACGCCACTGGATAAATCAACATAGAATTGTGCGTTTGAGGTTGCACAAAACAAACACAATATCAAAAAGCAATTCGTTTTTTTTTCCAACTTCAACATATCACCAAAGTTTAACAAAAAGTACTGCTTGACTTACTATACATACTCTCGAATTGAAGTTGAAAACATTTCTCGGTTCTTCCGAGCTGTTATAAATATTTACTAAACTAATATTTGGCCCTGACTTTATTAAGGTTGAAAATCTTCCAAAATTAAATTCATATGATACAGAGGAATTAAATGTAACTTTTGACCTGTCATCTGGAAAATCCCCAGTTCTAAAAACAATTCTACCATCGCCACTATACGTTGTATAATTCGAATGGCTGTTAAACTTAAGTCCGAGACCAATATCAACAAAAAAGTTGCTCCTTTTTGTTGAAGATAACTGCTTAGAATATGTAATCTCTGGATTATAATATTTCAATACTATTTGTCTTCTTAGTATGGTTCCTTGATTAAAAATTGGCGCTGTTCGTATATTCGAAAACCTTTGTTCTTCTAATCCCAATTGACATGTTAACCGGCTTTTTTTCCAACCATATCTAATTTTAACGCCGTAACTAGGGTTGAGACCATCATTTACCCTTTTGTAATCCTGCAAATCATCCCAAAAGTTTACTACATGACCTCCATAAGGTCCAACTTGAAGTGAGGGCGGTATTTGTGCTTTCAGAACAGTAATACAAGTAATAACTACAAGTATTAAGTTCACTTTCAATATTTTACAGATTTTCAACATTCTTAAAGTAAAAGTGAAATTGAACAAATATAAATCTAAAACCCTTAGTTGCGTAATATCTTGCTAAAACTACAATCACGTCTTACTCCAAAAGATAAAGCTCGCTAAACTTTTATTTAGCGAGGCTTTCGCAATTGTATCGGGCGGAGAGAGAGTTTTTTTTATTTTTTGTTCCATTGTTGTTGAAAATCAAATACTTGCGATTTTTGAAAAGTTTTCTAAAGAAACAAAAACCACAAGAAAATACACAAATCATGGAATAATCGGACATAACAACCCCTCTCTGTGGGACTAATATTGACCCCGTCATCAGATGTGAATTAAAGAAGTATAATACAGAGTTAAACACTAGTAACATTGGGGATGCTTGGATATAATTAGATCTGAAGGATGGTGGTCAGTTTACGGCAACGAATAGGGTCTATCGTCACCGTTTTTTTCGTTCACATTAACTGTCGAAGATTTCAGTGTAGATGGATTCGATTCGCTGTATTTCTGGTTCAGTGAGCGCACTAAATTCTTTTTCTTTAGCTCGCTTGGATAACACCCCTTGGTTTTGCTCTAAAAATCTAACCAGCACTGAAATTAATTTATCGGGCATTTCAAATTCCTCCTCCATGAATGCTTTAAAGTCATTATAATTTGCTAGGTAATTTATTTCTTGAGGTACGATGTTTTTGATAGTGTCTTCTACACAGTCAAATAAAAATTCGGCCTGTTTGGTCGCATCAAAAAATCGATAGAAATCCTTGGTTTCATTGGTCACTTCTACATTATGGTCTTTGGTTTCAATCCATTCAATAAAATCTAATAAGGGTTTAGAATGAGACTCTAGCACTTTTTGATAGTCATGGATATGGTTGAGTATTGAAGAGGAAACTGGGAAAACGATACCTTGATCTGCGAATTGTTTTTTTACCAGTATATGATGAATCAAATACCGGTGAATTCTTCCGTTGCCATCTTCAAATGGATGAATAAACACAAAACCAAATGCAATCATAGCCGCTGCTAATACAGCATGGATATCATCATTAATTAGCAGCTGATTTGCTTCGATCAAGCCGTCTACAAGGTCGTCTAGGTTCTCCGATTTTGCAGAGATGTGATCAGGGATAGGCTCGCCGGTTTCTCGATCATGTTCTCCAACAAATCCACCTTTTTTTCTAAATCCCATGTGAACAAATCGTGTGTTTTCAATCACCAATTGCTGAAGGCGTATCAATTCATCTTTGCTTAGGTTATGTAATCCTGCTTGACCTATGGCAGCACCCCACCTAGCGGTCCGTATACTCTTTGGGCTTTCCCCTTCGATACTAAAAGAAGCTTTTGAATCTTTTAGTAGCAAAAATGAAGAGGCTCTTTGAATGATATCTTTCCTTATCCCAGCAATCTGTTTTCGATTCTCCTCCACATAATTTTGGGAAAGATGATGTTCGATTTTTTCAGTTTTTCGGATGAGTGCACAGAATTGATGGGTCCCCGGTAAATTGTTTAATACCAAATGACGGGGCGATTTTTTACCTGCAATAGCAAACTGTAATTTGGTGTCAACCACGGGAACATAGCTTTTTTTACTGATGTCGCTTTTTCCAACAATTGGCTTCCCCGATACCCATTCTAGTAAAAACCAAATTCTCCTAGAATACTGCCCCAAAGGCTCAATATTCACTAAGGCTAAAAGTTCGTCATTACTCAACTGTTGTTCCAACTTAGTAAAAACGAGTAGATTCACCCCTTCGTATTTAAGCGCAAATACCAAGTGATTGTACAGTGCCTGTATTTTGGAAATGCTGCCGTTGTCTTGCGGTAAATATGCCGCAGAGAATATCAGCCAAGATTCATCTTTTACGCTTCGATATTTCTCCGAAACCATCGCTTTCACCGAAGGCAAGGGTAGTTGAAGCTGTAATTTTTCAATGATAGCTGTGTAGCCCACAATCCATCCTGGACAAGGTTTTGCTACTCCTTGAATACCGGGCGCATCGCATGAAAAATAGGCGCTATTTGTCATTTTAGCATATTTATAGGCGCAATATACGATAATTTCATGGGCGATTTAAATAAAATAGGCGCTAAATTACATTTGTTGTCAAAAATGAGTGCATAAAGAAAGGCGACTAGGTTTAGGAAATCAAGCTAATTGGCGGTCCGAAAATATCCGAGGACTGAATTAACGGAATACCGCAGATCCTACCCGAACCATCGTACTGCCAAATTCTTGGGCCAAAATATAATCTCCACTCATGCCGATAGAAAGCTCTTGGAAATGTGGTAATTTTTGCGTATATTCATTTTGTACGCGTTGAAACAGTTGCTGTACAATTCCAAATTCCTGTTTTATTTGTTGCTCCGATTCCGTAAATGAAGCCATGGCCATCAACCCGCTTATTTCTACATTGGGGTACAGCGCGGGATCCAATTGTTCAAAAAATGCAAGAGCCTCCTCAGGGGAGAATCCAAATTTGGTCTCTTCTTCGGCCACGTGAATTTGAATTAATACCGGAATAATACGATCATTTTTTTCGGCTTCCTTTTGGATGGTTTGCAGCAGTTTTTCGCTGTCAACCGAATGGATCATGGCAATAAAAGGCGCAATGTATTTAACCTTGTTGGTTTGTAAATGTCCGATAAGATGCCACTGCAGGTGCTTGGGTAAGGCTTCGTATCGCTCCAGTAAGGCTTGCACGCGGTTTTCGGCAAAGACGGTATTCCCGCGGGCGATAACGGCTTCAATTTCTTCAATTTCCCGGTACTTACTAACCACAATCAATTGGCAAGACGGTAGCAAATGTTGCTCGATGGTTTTTAGATTCTGATCAACTTTGGCGATAAGGTCTGGATGGGGCATAATGTAAATTAAACGTTTAATATCGAACTGTTTCTGTGTTATGATTGTTTCTATAGTTACCTTTGTATTTTAGTAATTCATCGACATGAAACACAGCATATCCATAACAAAACACTGCAAAGTTATGTTTTTTACGGGGCTGTTGTTTTTGTTGGGTTGTACGGGATTTACGAACAGCGTTAACGAAGAAAAGAT
>CANGWH010000102.1 GCA_947457565.1 Flavobacteriales bacterium | reverse complement strand
ATCGGTAACTTCTTTTTCGCCAACTTCAATCTCAAATAAATCCAATGTGTCTTTTTTACTTACAGCAAATTCAAAATGCGGAGCCAATCCTAAATCAAATGCGAACTTGAAGTTTTCGGAATTCTCAATATCTAATTCGCTTTCTACTTGTTCACTTGCGATGGGATAACCTAAAATATCTAATTTCTCATCAGTAATGTATTTGTTCATGGCATCTGTTGCCAATCGCTGAATTTCATCGGCCAAAATGTTCTTCCCGTACATTTTGTTAATCATACCCATAGGGGCTTTCCCGGGGCGGAAACCTTTGATGGCAGCCCTTTTCTGTAATGACTTTAATTCTTTTTCTACAGACTCTTGGTAATCAGATTTGTCGAGTGCAATGACAACTGTAGCGTTTAGATCATCGTGTTTTTGAAATTCGATATTCACAGGATTGTATATTTTTAGATTTGTCCATAAACAACACAACCCCTTGCAGGGTTGTGTTGTTTCGGTGGTGCACGCGGAGGGACTCGAACCCACACACCTTGCGGCGCCAGATCCTAAGTCTGGTGCGGCTACCAATTACGCCACGCGTGCAAGATTTTTTCTTAAAATCGGAGTGCAAAGATAATATCTTTTTATCGAATTTGAAAGTAAGATTTTAATCGAAATCGTTAAAAGGTTTTTACAGTGTACGTAATTACTCTTTTAGACTTTAATACGATGTTTACCGTAATCTTATCTCCAGGTGAGAATAACACTTCTCTTCCGTTTTTGTCTTTACTCATTTTCTGAGTGAGTTCGGGCGATTCAACAAGTTTCCAGGTTAGCATGGGAAGACCTATTTCTGAACCAGTAATAGGAGTGATTTCTACGGGTAACACACCCAGTTTTTCGGATTTCAAGGAGACAGTAGCACCCGAAAAATCTTGCAAACTGCTGTAACTCCAAACATCGAAAATTAACATTGCGGGTGCTGCACCGGCAGCAGGCCAAGCAAGACTTTGGTTTTTCCAATAACTAGAATCAATCACAGGTTTTTCGTTATCGGCAATCCAAAAAACAGAATTATTATCGGTACATCCTACTCCAAAATCATGGAAACCAGGGTGAATTATCATCCTACGGGTTAACATGCCTGTTGAGCCCTTGTCTGCCATTAAGGCGGTAGCACTTTGAGCAGGATTGGGTTCCATTACAGCCATGCCCAGTTCTGCTGTCATTGCAGCTAAATCGGAATAACAAGCATGCGTTTCCGGTTTTGGTGTTTGAGTAAATACGCCTTTATTGCTGTACACTAACGAAGCTTCTAAGCAACCTTTAACTTTAAAAGGATCTACAGATAAAGCCGATAATGAACCCGAATTCTGTCGAAAATAATTCAATCGATTGGCAACTTTAATTAAAGTGCTATCCGGCAGAGTTCCAGCATCACAGTCTTTGGTATTGCCTGTCCAGCCTGTAGTCACAATTTTCTTTGTTTTACTGCCTTTTACAGGAATGGAAGAAATTTTACTTCCCTTAAATCGCCATTCGAAATCGGCGATTGCTATTTTTTCTTGGTAATTCACTAAATCTTTGGGGAGTGAAATTCCTTTGTCTTGCCATTGGTAAAACAGTTTCCAAGCCATTTCCATTTTTCCCGATTTTACACAAGAGTCTACAGCTCTACCATACAGTTTAATGCGGTCTTGTTTCAGCAATGTATTCTTTGGAAAGTCCTTAATTACACTGTCGCTAAATCGCAGAATTCGTTCCCACTCGTAATAGGGAACTGGTTTCTTAACCCAATCGTTATAGATGTTTAGTCGATGTTGTCGGAAGAGTTTATTTTTAGGGTATTTATCAATGGCTTCATCCATCAACATTCCAATCAATCTTCTGCTTAATTGCTGAGGGGGGGTAGATAAAATAGATTCTAGTTGTTTTTCGCCGAAAACAGGAATTTGGTAATACCTACAATACCATTTTTCAAAGTAAAATAGGGTAGCGGTGGGGTCGTTTTTGGAAAGAAAATATTCCAATCCACGAGCCATAAATCCAATGGAATCAACCAATAAAAATGGATCCGATTTATTGATGGCCTTCCTTATAATTAACTCTTGTTTTCTGCTGTAAAAGTCTAAGTGGAAGATTTCGGCATCAGCAAAGTTTTTTTCGTAGCAGGCCCTACCTATTCTATTTAAAAAATAAGCATTTTGTTGATGTAAGAAAAAGGTGTCCGATGGAAAATAATACAAACCCTTTTCCAACAAATTATTATAAATGCTGCTTAATCCTGTCTTTTCTTTGGTTTTCGACAAGGCCGTAGCAATCATTTGTTTTTCCCAAGCCAATAATTTTATATTTTTTGAAAATACCTCCAAGCCCATTTCGCAATAGTAAATAGCACTATCGCCTTGCTGTTTTTTTAGGTAATATTCTGTAAGTACTTCAAATGCTTCTCTAACATAGGATTTTGTATATAATCCCTGTGAATTTGCGCCGTAATTCCATTGCGCCACGGTTCGCATAGTTCTAACTGCGTCTGCTTCGTCACCTTTTAAATATTGACTATGTCCCATCATTCCATAAGCTACGGTATCGCCGGTTAAATCGTAACTATTGCGATACATTTGGACCGCTTGTGCATATTTTCGTTGTGCATAATTGGCCAAGGCCTGTTGATTATTGTAAAGTACGATGGGCTTCATCGCTTCTACATAGGTGGCATAATAAATGTTCTTATCGTCATATTTACGTGCCTTTACTGCGCTTTTTACAGCATCTTTGGCGTAATTAACATCCCCTTTGCTGTATTTGCTCATTTCACTCATTTGAAATTCGGCAACCGCTTTGATGTAATATAATTCGTAGTCGTCTCGTTGTTTCTCCAACCCAGCAGTCGCAATTTTTTGTGCTGATGCCCATTTATTAGCCTGATAAGCCTCCCGAGCGCGTAGTACATATTTGCTCTGAGCCATTAATTCTATTGAAAAAATGCTTAAAACGAAAAGACTTAGGGTTTGAATAATGTACGTTGAACGCTTTTTCTTGATTGTTATATGTACCATAGCTGTAGCTCTTGGATAATCGATGAACAATATTAACGATGAGAGTTAGTTGTGATTGTGTGTAATATGCACAACTTTTGCCAAATTGGCCCATAACCAGACTTTCAAGCCTATCGCAATAGGGTGAAGTTTGTTTTTACCATTTTTCGGAATGTATCGTTTCCGATTAGTTCGATTAAACAAATATATACGCCCTCTATAGCGGGTTCTCCCATGTAATACCCATCCCAACCGCCGTTGATATCATCCGTCTCATATAATTTCTCGCCCCAACGATTATAAATCTTCATGTTCATTTTTGCATAGCCCTCTAAATAAGGTTTGAAAACGTCGTTCGGCGCCGCATCATTGGGTGTAAATGCATTGGGCACATGAACAATGGGGGGGCAGCTGTCAATTAAATTAACATCATCGGATGCTTTACAACCATCTGAAGAGGTGACAATTACAGTGTATTTTCCGGCTACTTGGGTGAATAATGTCTGACTGGTTTGTCCCGAATTCCATTGATAACTGTATCCTGTTCCAACACCTGCATTAAGCGTAACCGCCGCATTTCTGCATACAAATTTATCTGGTCCTAAATCAACTATAGGTGTTTCACCCACACGAACGGTAATCGTTTTGCTGCTACTTCCACATTTGGAATAAACTTTTACACTGTATGTTCCTGCTTTATTTATAGATAATAATCGTTTCGTAGTGTCCTTCCCCGTTAAATTTACATCCGTAGATGTCCAATGGTATCGATATTCACGATAATTGTTGCCTGCATTTAAATTGATGGAAAAATTGGTGTTGCAAACGACGGTATCTCGCATAGGAATCGGATCAAATACATTGTTGATGATTAAAACATACAATCCTTGTGTTTTCTTAGATCCATCCGAAAAAGTAGAAGTACACTCGGTATAAAACAGCCCAGTGTCTGGGTAGGTTACGGGTGGTTGACGTAATGTGGATGTGGCTGGTGTGCCTCCTTGGAATTTCCAATCCCATGCTACTGATGGTAAACTTCCTGGTTCGTTAAACTCCTGATAATTAATGCTGCTACCCTTGCAGATAATTAATTGAGGCGTTTGAGCCATAAGGTTGTGGCCTACTGCCAAAATTGCAACCCATGTCAATCGAAGTAACAGACGGTACATGTTATTCTAATATCATTCGCAAGTTACAAACTCTACTTGGATTTATTGTTTGTTTTTTGACTTTATTACATAGACGTTATTTTATTAGGTTATATATTTTCTTACGGTTCAATCCTACCTTTTATTCGTGCTATTCTTTCTTCCTCCTTAGCTTCTTCGATTTGCTAATAGAATTGGTGGCCCTCCATCAAAGGGATTGTCGTACCTACCAATACTCTTTGCTCCAAGGCCAATGGCTCGTTTGATGGCATGATCCCCAAATCGATTACGGATTTTATCCATGGCTTGATAGAGGTTGATGAGCTCCTCGCTGTCTTCAAATAGGTTAATCTGAAGTCCGCCACCGGCTAAGTCGCTAAATCGAAGCCCAATAAGTCGAACCAATAATCTCCGATTATACAAGCGCTCAAACAAATCCAGTGCCTTGGGGATTAAGACATGATCGGCGGAGGTGTAAGCGATTTTGGCTTGTAAAGAATGGGTGTTGAAATCGCTGTACCGTATCTTAACCGTAATACAAGAACATACTTTGTTCCCCTTGCGTAGCTGGTAAGCTAAATTTTCAGCCATAGCACTAAGAATTAAACGTAACTTCTGTATATCAATAGTGTCCCGCTCAAATGTTCGCTCTGTCCCTATGCTTTTGCGCTCTTGAAAGGGCTCCACTTTGCTGTGGTCAATGCCTTGCGCTTTCTTCCATAAATCTACCCCAGGTTTATGCAGCGTTCTCTCCATTAATTCCATGGGCATCTGTTGTAAGGTGTGTATGTGTTGTATGCCAAGATTTCGTAAGGTCTTGTAAGTCTCTGTTCCAACTCCCGGAATCTTTCGTACCGATAGCGGTGCCAAAAAGTCTTTTTCCGTCCCGGGTTCTATCTTTCGCTGACCTGCAGGTTTGGCCGTTCCTGTGGCAATTTTACTAACCGTCTTGTTGATTGATACCCCAAAACTGATGGGCAGTCCAGTCTCCTTCAATATTTTATCTTTTAAATGCATCGCCAATTTCCATGTACCAAAGAATTTCTCCATGCCCGTTAAGTCTAAATAGAACTCATCAATGCTACTCTTTTCGTATACCGGAACCTCCTCGGCAATAATCTCCGTAACCATTTTGGAGTGATCGCTGTAGGCCTGTGAGTCCCCGCGTAAAATGATGGCTTGCGGACATAGTTGCTTCGCTTGTTTCATCGGCATGGCACTGTGGATGCCAAAGGCCCGGGCCTCATAACTGCAACTTGCTACAACCCCTCGGTCACTATTCCCCCCAATAATAATAGGTTTTCCCTCCAGCGAAGAATTGCGCAATCGCTCTACGCTGACAAAAAACGAGTCCAAATCCATGTGAGTAATAACCGATTGCATTGTGATGAAATAATTAATGATTTTTTGATAATAAAATTGACAAATTTTCGTCAATAATATAGTCAATTAAACTATCTCAAGCAATACAAAAAAGAGAATTTTGCAAAAAAATGCAAAGAATCGTAGAACGTAATTGGGGTAAATCCAATAAATAGTAAATTCTAATAAATGGTGGAATGGAAGATCGAGTACAATGGCGAAAGTCTTAAAACAAGGTCAGCTGATCCGGCAGCAACCGAAACGATTTTCTATGATGCAAACAAGGACCCCATTCTCGAATAGCGTTTCGGTGAGCAACAGTAGGGTAGCCTGCATTGCTATTCCATCCGTATTGCGGAAATTCCTCGTGCAACTTTTCCATCAACTCATCCCGATGCGTTTTTGCCAAAATACTAGCCGCGGCAATGTGCAAGAATCGTGCATCGCCCTTTACCTCCGTTTTATGGGGAATATCTTTAAAGGGTTTAAATCGATTTCCGTCTACCGCAATAGAATCAAATGGAACCTTCAATAAATGCAAGGCCTTATGCATCGCTGCAACACTCGCCCAAAGTATGTTCAATTCGTCTATCTCCTCCGGAGAACAAATGCCCACGGCCCAACTCAAGGATTCTTGCTCAATGATTTTTCGGAGTTGGTCTCTCGTAGACCTATTGATTTGCTTAGAATCATTAAGTAACGGGTGATAAAAACCTTCCGGAAGAATCACCGCGGCAGCTACAACGGGACCAGCTAAACAACCCCGCCCGGCTTCGTCAACTCCTGCTTGAATTCCTCCCAAATCAGTGGCAGCTAATAACATGATAATTACTGATATAAAAAATTGAAATAGTGGGCGTGATTATCTACTAAACAAGGCGATGTAGTACTTAGAAAAGGTTTCGTGCATCTGCCAATAACAAATTACCCAACCGTCTTTACCATGCTTATATCCACCTTTTATGATGTAATTCTTAATCCATCGTACCCAAGGACTGCTGAGCATTTTTAACCATAGTGTTAACCAAGATAGCTGTTGGTCGCGCAACGATTTCCCGCCAATAAGTCCAAACTTTCGGGCTTGCATTTCCACCTCGTAGTGGTTGGCATACGTAAAATGCAAAATTTGGCAATCGCAATAACCAATTCGATCACTGTATTCTGGCGATACGATAATCTTATCGTGAGGGTTGGTGCCGCCCCAATTGCCCACCCCCTTACGCCATAACCGTATTTTTTGGTCCGGATACCACCCACAGCCTCGAATGGGTTTGCCCCCCAAGTGGTTTAAACGATGAAACGACCACGCAACAGGGGCCACGTTGTCATT
>CANGWH010000101.1 GCA_947457565.1 Flavobacteriales bacterium | reverse complement strand
TTTTACCGTAATCGGAAGACTTCCAAACGCCGCCTTGGGGTGCTAAAGCAAAAATTGTATTGGTATCGGAGGGATGAAAAGCGATGCCGTTGATTCTGCCGATGCCTGTGGGTTGTGAGGACTGGTTCCAGGGATGTTGTATGGGGCCAACCGGCTCCCAATGTCCTTCCCGGCCGCAGTTTATCGAAGGCTGGGAGGCATTGCCGCCGGTTGGCCCCGAATTGGTAGACCCGGCGGTAGACCTTCCGCCAGCAGGACCTGCACCAGCACTGCCACCAGACCCACTAGTCGCTGTGCCACCAAGTCCACTGCCAGTTCCACTTGCTGCTGTGCCGCCAAGTCCACTGCCAGACCCACTCGTTGCTGTGCCGCCAAGTCCACTACCAGATCCACTGCCAGTTCCACCGCTAGATCCACTGCTAGAGGAACTTCCGCTACCCATACTTGAATTATTTGCAATTCCTGTATCGCCAAGAGTATTTAAAAATTCCGTTAAGGCGCCATCGCCCCAAACTACATAGCCCGAATCGTCCAACCGGGTAATTACTCGGTACTCCCAACGTTTAAACGATTTATAGCCCCATCCTTTTACAGGCACCTTCCCGCCAAATTGTTGATCAAACAACTGCTTAGCTTTATAATAATTCGGTCTTGTACTTTGTATTTCATCCACCCAGGTCCACCCCGAAACCTCCTTTGGCCCATCCGCTGCGGTGGGTAATTTAAGGCTGGGTCCGGTTTGAGAATGCAGGCTTTGAACACCCAAAAAACATATAATTATTCCCAAGAATTTCCAACCAATCATCCTGTTCTGGAAAATTGTCGGATTGATATCTTTTTGAGTATGAAATTTGGATGAACTACGATTATATCCGTCCGAAATACATCCAACCGTTCGTTGTATTGGGATTAATCTCTGCGACAATCGAATAGAAAAATCAATAATACGAGTAAAAAACCAAGAAATCATTGATGGCAATTTACCAAAATCGGCGGTACAGACCACCAACTTTCCCTATAATTTACGGAAAATTTATGAGTTTTAATAGCTCGGCCGTCGATAAAAATGGACCTTGAACGTTATTGGTAAGCACAACAAATCCTTTCGGTTCGTCCATGCAACGCCAATAATAGGTTCTAAATCCCTTCCACCATCCGTTGTGAAACGTCCATTTCTGACCATCCACCCATTTCACTCGCCAGCCCAACGCATAAAACGCATCGGCTGTGGTTTGAACTTGCGGCGTGGTCATATCGTTAATGATCGGTTCGTGAAGTATATAGTTGGTTCTCAATGCTTTATCAAAAGCCCACATTTCCAACACACTGGAGTACGCCCCTTTGTCGCCCGTGGCTCCGTTATAAGGATTATCGGCATACACCTTTTTTTTATCGTACCCCTGAACAATATAGCTGGATAATCCCATGGAATCTAAGTTGCAAATATGGGAATAACGCATCCCCGAAGGAATCATGATGCGCTGTCTAACAAAATCCCTAAAATCCATATCGGTTAACCGCTCAATCATGAGCGCCAGCAACGCAAAATTTGAATTGCAATAATCGTACTTGCCAATTTTCCCAAACATGCTGTACTTCTGCACATTCAGCAATTGCAATACATCTTCGTTATTCATGTGTGCACGAGGTGTTTGCCAACCCGCAATGTCCACATAAAAATAATCGGGAAGTCCCGATGTATGAGAGGCCAAATGCCTAATCGTTAACGACTTAACCTTAAACTCGGGCAAATACCAATGCACGCTATCGTCTAACTGA
The DNA here is from genome assembly GCA_947457565.1 of Flavobacteriales bacterium. Classification (GTDB taxonomy): domain Bacteria; phylum Bacteroidota; class Bacteroidia; order NS11-12g; family UBA955; genus JAGKXC01. Next base: position 5,570 of record CANGWH010000101.1, on the reverse strand, counting down.
AAATATCCATCTTGAACCATTAGCATGGTGGCAACGCCGGTGAATGTCTTAGAAACACTGGCGAGCTGGAATAAGTCTTGAGGTTTTGCCGTATCCTTGGTTGAAAATGTGGCATACCCCATTGAACCGGTATGCATGCTGTCGCCCTTGAAAAACAAATAAGTACCGTTGAAATTCCCCCATTTATAATGTTTGCGAAAGAAACTATCAATCTGCTTCACCATCGTATCCCGCAAGGGTGTATACGATTCTTGCATCGGCCTAGTTCCTCGTAGGTCTTGTGCGTTGATCGTTTTGAAAAACACAACGGCAATAACCAATAATAAAGACCTCACGCCTAGCGAACGAAAAATATCAATTCGTTTATCCGATATAAACCGTGAAGTGTCCAATTACATTCCTATAATTACGTACAAGAATACGCTATGGAACATTTATTATTTTATGGGTCTGCAGAGAAATTCTCCACCGCGGATGGGCTTTAACGTAATCAATGATTAACGGCATTACCGATTCCTGTTTGTCCCATTCCGGCTGAAGTAGTGCTATTGCTTGGGGAGCCTCTTCAATCCATGTCTCCGCCCATTGAAAGTCCGATTTATTAAACACTACTACTTTTAGTTCATGCGCTAAGGCCACAACATCGACTAACGGCGACTTAAATTTCTTGGGCGATACCGTTATCCAATCAAAATCGCCTTGCAAGGGATAGGCTCCGGAGGTTTCGATATGCACCCGAATACCCTGTTCATGCATAGCCTTGGTTATTGCCAATAGGTTATACATCGCGGGCTCTCCGCCGGTAATTACCAACAATTTCGCACCGGCATTTGCCACCCAAGAAACCATATCCTCGGGGGTATGCAAGGGGAACCCTGTTGCTGGCCAACTCTCTTTCACGTCACACCAAACGCAGCCAACATCACATCCCGCTAAACGAATAAAATACGCCGCGCACCCCGCATAATGTCCTTCGCCCTGAATGGTGTAAAAATGTTCCATTACAGGGTACAACAACTCCGTTTCGGCGCGTTGCTGCGCAATTTTCAACTCCGATACATTGGGTTTCTCCATACCACACTCTCCCCTAGCCCTGGGATTTATGAACCAAATTTCTCTTTATAAACCACCAAGGTATTCATCATTAAGCCTGTAATTGTCATGGGTCCAACTCCTTTAGGTACAGGAGTAATGGCCGATGCAATGGGTTCGATTGCGGGATAATCCACATCCCCCATTAATTTCCATCCGGCTTTCTTGCTAGCATCATCTACCCGCGTGGTTCCCACATCCACAACTACTGCCCCCGGTTTCACCATATCGGCGGTAACAAATCCGGGCTTGCCCAAAGCAACCACTAAAATATCGGCTTGTAAAGTGTACTCTTTCAAATTCTGGGTTCTGCTATGACACAAGGTAACGGTGGCATTACCGTAGTCTGCCGCAGCCGACAACAACATACTCATTGGTCTACCCACAATGTTGGATCTTCCTAGAACCACCGCGTGTTTGCCTGCAATCTCAATTCCGTAATGCTTTAACAACAACGTAATCCCGAAAGGGGTTGCAGGTTTCACACCGTGAGAACCTTTCGCCAACCTACCCATGTTGATATCATGAAATCCATCTACGTCTTTGGAAGGTAAAATTGCTTCTGTTACCTTTTCTTCCGAAATGTGCTTGGGAAGAGGTAATTGCACAATCAGACCATCGATGTTTGAATCGTTGTTTATCCGATCGATTTCTGACAATAAAAAATCTTCGGTAATGGTATCTTCAAAATGCAGTACGGTACCCGTGAACCCAATCTCGTCGCAAGCTTTCTTCTTGGCACCTACATAGGTCATTGAGCCACCGTCTGTACCTACCAAAATTGCTACTAAGTGGGGAGGTCTATGCCCTTTTGCCACAAATTGTGCCACCTCAGCGGACATTTCAGAACGAATAGCTACGGAAGCGTCTACCCCGTTTAAAATTATTGCCATAGTCACAAAAATACCCCAATTCATGGATATTTTCGATATGGAGACGGGTTTTTAACCCGTAATTCACATTACATCAACGTAATTAGCATGCATCCATCCCCGCCTGCCGCTTCCGTCTGATACGAATAACTACGCACATAATTCAAGGTTTTTAGATAATCCCGAATCCCTTTTCTCAAAATTCCATCTCCTCTACCGTGCACCAACTGCAATTCTTGCCAACCCAATGCATACCCTTCGTCTAGCCAATGCTGGACTTTGCCCACCGCTTCATCCAATCTGCATCCACGTACATCCAACGTTGAAGAAAAACTCGCTTGCTTTTCCACCCAATTGAACCCCGATTCCTTCTTCTGTTTTTTATTCCCTGTACCCTGCACATCCCATTGAAGCTCTATTACCGGCACCCACATTTTTATTAATCCGAAAGCAATCCACACTTTATCCTTCTTTGTATCCAATACTTCCCCAGACAAACCCGTTACAATGCTCTTCACTTTGGCGCCGGGTTTTAATTCGGCAATTACGATCGGTTTTGGTTTTTCCAATTCAACCGGTTTTGCAGCGGCTGCGTCTCGAACTTTTTGCTGGTTCCGTTGATCACGGGCTTGCAGTTTATCTTGTTGTTTGCGTTCTACTTCCTGCGGCAAATTGGGGTCGTGGTTTTTACCCATCCCCGATTCGCGCGCCTGTTTCATGGCCGATTCGATATCGCGGTACACTTTCTCTTTGTGCTGCTCCAATTTTACGCGTGCAGTTTTCGTAACTTCTTTGTCTGCCCGATGTTCTTTAATAATCCGAATCGTCTGCTCGATTTGCTGATTGGTATCTTGCAACAATTTTCGGGCTTCTTCTCTCGCCGATACTAAGAATTCTTGTCGTTTGGATTGCAACTTATCTTTCAACTGCTGATAACTGGCAATCAGTTGATCGGCATGACTTAATTTCTCACTGTAATCAGCGATTTGTTGATGCAATCGGTGGTTCTGCCGTTCCAACTGCAACATCAAATCTTCGGTTTTCCCCATTTGCTGACCCGCAAGCAACTTAATCCGTTCAATCCAAGCATGATCAAATCCGGTCTTACGCATTAATTCCAACGCGAACGAAGATCCCGGTTTTCCAACCACCAATCGGTATAACGGTTTTAACGCATGCGCATCGTAGGCCATGCTGGCTTGCAATACATCGACCATTCCCGTTCCCCATTCCCGCAACTGCGAAAAGTGGGTGGTGGCAATTACCCTGCTGTGATTGGCCAGTAATTTTTCCAACACGGCCTGCGCGATTGGCGCCCCAAAACGGGGATCGGTACCGGCTCCAATTTCGTCCAATCCAATTAAGGAACGGGAACCGGAATGTTCTAATATCTCTTTTAAACCCTTTAAGTGAGCACTGAAAGTACTCAATCCTTGTTCTATGCTTTGACCATCGCCGCAATCGATGGCCAACTGATGAAAAATTCCTAATCTGGACTCTGGCAGCGCGGTAACATACAAACCGCATTGCACCATGTATTGGAGCAACAAGGCCGTTTTTAAAACCACACTTTTACCCCCGGCATTGGGTCCAGATACCACCATAATTCGGGCCGAATCCAATTCCATCGTAAGTGGAACAGCCTTCAATTTCTTTGCTGCTAATTCTTTTTCCAGCTGAGGGTGCACGGCATTGAGCAGGGAAATTCTTGCCTCGTCACTCACCTTCGGCCTTTCGGCACCATTAGACAAGCACCAATTGCATTGGGAAATCCACGCGTCAACTTGACAAAGTCCTTGCATGACCGATTGCAACGACGTTTCATACGGAGCCACTTCTGCCGTTAATACCCGCAATATGCGTTCCCGTTCCCTGCGCAAATCCGCATACAACTCCTTCAGTCGGTTATTCAATTCCAGTGCTTGGGCCGGTTCAACGTACAGAATTTTACCTGTTGCCGATATATCTTTTACAAAGCCCTGAACTTTTCGTTTGTGCTCGGCCAAAACGGGTATTACCAATCGTTCTTCACGGACACTCACATCCGTTTCGGCTGTGTATCCCAGCGCTTTCCATTCCTTGAAAACACCACGTACCACCTGCCGGGTTTCGCCTTCTAAGCGCTGAATATCTTGACTTAATTTGGCATAGGTAGGCGATGCTTTCACACTTACTTTTCCGAATTCATCGATGATCCGCTGAATCTTCAAAATCACTTGGTCTACCGCCTCTAGTTCAAGTACCGTGGATGCTAAAATGGGGAAATCTTCTTTCCTACTGCCTACCCCTTTGGATAACTTTTTATACGATTGTAAAACATCCAGTACAATTACCCATATTTCCTCGTCCCAAAAAGCATTTTCAATACTTAGGACCGATAAAAAATCCGCATAGTCCGAACCTGCCAACTGCAGCAAACTCGGCATTCTTTCCTGTAGGTTGCGTATTTCGTCCAGTGCGTCTAAGCGATAAATTACCGTTGCGTAATCCGTAGTAAACCCCCAGTGCTGCAGCAATTGCTGCGTGCCTGCATACCGGCAACGCGAAGATATTGCCGCACGAATGGGCTCAAACCCTACAACTTCTTCAAAATTTAAGGGATAAATCAACGCTTTCGGTTTTTATCAGTTTTCAATATTATAATCCCACCCTTAGCAGAATCTCCCCGTTTCTCTACCGCAGAATCCATCATTGCTCTTACCCTTGCCTCCATGGAATTTGGCCTTGGTAAGGTTGCGTTTTTGGGTGTTGCAAATCGGGAATCCGACTGCTGTAATCGAGTAATTACTTTCTCCATCAACGCCGAAAATTCTTCAGGACTATCTTGAACCTCTTTCAATGTTTCCACAAACGATTGATACTTTACGTTGTGTTTATTGCAGATAAACTGGTATTCCTTTTCCCAAATCGAATCGGGCAATATCCCAAAATTATATCGAACCTGATGCCCCGCCTCCATCGTCATCGCATCGGCCAAAATTGCAACCATCTTTTCTTCGTTAACGCTGTTGGTAAAACCCGTACAACCCAACAAAAACAACAGCCCCGTAAAAAACATAACTTTGCTGTGTTTTGTTATGGAATGGTTGCTGTGCATGACTTTCGATTACTAAAATGCAAAGGTAACTATAGAAACAATCATAACACAGAAACAGTTCGATATTAAACGTTTAATTTACACCATGCCCAATACAGCTCTCATCGCTAAAGTAAACCAAAATCTTGCGGCTATAGAACAACAGCTTCAACCCAACTGTCAGTTGATTGTAGTGAGCAAATATCGGGAAATAGAGGAAATTGAAGCCGTAATCGCCCGCGGAAATACCTTTTTTGCCGAAAACCGCGTACAAGCCTTGCTGGAGCGATACGAAGCCTTACCCAAGCACCTGCAGTGGCATCTTATCGGACATTTACAAACCAACAAGGTTAAATACATTGCGCCTTTTATTGCCATGATCCATTCGGTAGACAGCGAAAAACTGCTGCAAACCATCCAAAAGGAAGCCGAAAAAAATGATCGTATTATTCCGGTATTAATTCAAATTCACGTGGCCGAAGAAGAGACCAAATTTGGATTCTCCCCTGAGGAGGCTCTTGCATTTTTTG
>CANGWH010000100.1 GCA_947457565.1 Flavobacteriales bacterium | reverse complement strand
TCCCTGTAGTGGTTAATCCAAAATCCGTTTCAAACTTAAAACGGATTCGATAAACTAACGAATGTAACTCGCCTGTAAAAACATTTAATACCCGCCTGTTGATGAATTTTAATACCCGCACATTTTCGTCCATTGCCATTCGTGCATGCATCACCTTCTTTCTCATTGAGAACAGTTTTGCACCGCTTTGGGCACAAAATGAAGGGGCGATTACCTCTAAAACAGTGTCGAAAAAACTGGCCGATTACACCATCGATGAATTATTCTCCGATCGTTCCCTCTCCCCTACTAGAAAACCCATGGGAAGATTCTCGCCCGATGGTTTGCACTTGCTTTCAGTGACCAATCAAAAAGATGCAGCCGGCGATTATTGGACGGTAGTTAAAACACCCATTGTTTTGCCCAATGCCAATGACACCAAGGCACCGAAAAGCAATAAATCATCAACTAAAAGCAAACAATCTGCTACAGATAAAACCGCTGCACCCAGTCAAAATAATGGGACAAATACAGCAGCACATTCTCAACCAACAAGTACAAACCCCAACAACCCGGTAACCGTAACACCTACACAACCGGAAGGCATCACCATTTTCGATAGCAGAGAGTATAAAAAATTGTTTGACGAGAAATTTCCCGGTAAAAACCTACAAGGAGATTTCTCCCTTTCTGATGACGGCAATTTTATGCTGGTAACTTACGATGCGCAGCAAATTTACCGACATAGCTCCTCAACCATGGGCTATGTTGTTGATTTACAAAAGAAAACAATCACCTTCATACCGGTACGTATGCGTTATCCAACGCTATCGCCTAACAATAAGTACTTGTCGTACGTGGCCGATAACAACATCTTTTTACTCAATTTGGGAAATTCCCAAGTAACCCAAGTAACCGTTGACGGAAAAAATAACAGTATCATCAACGGAGCCGTAGATTGGGTATACGAAGAGGAATTCACCATGGATAAGGGAATGGCATGGAGCCCATCGGGCGAGTATTTGGCCTACTACCGATTTGACGAAACCGCGGTGAAGGAGTTTTCCATGGATGCCTTCAGCAGCACCGACATCTATCCCAATCAAGTTCGATGGAAATACCCCAAAGCAGGAGAAGATAATTCCAAGGTTTCCGTGTGGATTTATACTGTAAATTCAAATGTATCGGATTCTAAAAACAACAATTCATCGCTTGCGGGATCCAGCAATGCTAGTCCTACCAATCAAGGAGTTACCGCTACTATTTCACAAACAAGAGAGGTGATTTCCACGGCCTCGGACGACAGTTATTTACCACGCATTCAGTGGGCCGATCAATCGGATTTACTCTTTATCCAAAAGCTAAATCGTTGGCAAAACCATTGGCAAGTGTACAGCATCGATGCCAAAGCAGGTGCTTCGGCCTCCGCTTCCTTGGTTATCGAGGAAAAAGATGCAGCTTACGTAGAGATCCCCGATCGATTTATTTTCGTACCTAACACGAAAAACCTGATTTACACCAGCGAAAAATCGGGCTTTAATCACTTGTATTTATTAAATTATGAGAAAAAGACTGAGGTAGCAATTACCCGCGGAGATTGGGAAGTAGTGAGTCTTTTGGCCTATGTACCGCACACAAAAACGGTGTTATTCACAGCTACCAAAGAAAATATTTTGGAAGATCATCTGTATTCCACCGACCTTACGGGCAAAACCTTAAAATTATTATCCACCCCGGGGTACACTTATAGCATTCAAGTAGGGCCCAACAGCCAGTACTACTACGAAACACGCTCCGCCATGGCCCACCTATCGCCAAACGGTGCAATCCAAGGAAATTGGCCACTGGGTGTTGTTAACCATACCTCCCCTATAAATTACAACGGGTATGCTTTCGAATTGAGATTAAAATCGCTTACTAACAACCAAGAAAAACTGATTTACCAAAACGACAATTGGAACATCAAGCTTATCAGTGTTGGAGCACAGCCAGTGGAATTCAAGCAATTTAATAGTTCCAGCGATGGCACAGCATTCACTGCTTTACCTGCAAATCTCCCTTTAAATTCGTACGTGATTTATCCCAACAATTTTGACCCATCCAAGAAGTATCCCGTGCTGATGCATATTTACGGCGGACCCGGATCCAACCAAGTGAAGAATGCATTTATGGGACGAAATTTCCTATGGCATCAGTACTTGGCATCCAAGGGATACATGGTGGTTGTGGTAGACAATCGAGGAACCGGAAGACGCGGAGCACAATTTAAAAAATCTACCTATTTGCAATTAGGTAAACTGGAAGCCTTGGATCACGCAGCCGTTGCCAAGCAATTGGGAAGATTGCCCTACGTAGACAGCGCTAGAATTGGAATATGGGGTTGGAGTTTTGGTGGATACATGAGTTCTCTTGCCATCACCAAGAGTCCGGACGTATTTAAAATGGCCATTGCCGTAGCTCCGGTAACCAGCTGGCGATATTACGACAACATCTACACCGAAAGATTCTTGCGCAGGCCCCAAGACAATCCAACAGGGTACGACGAAAATTCGCCCATCAATTTCACCAAAGGCATCAAAGGAAACTACTTATTGATTCACGGTAGCGGCGACGATAACGTACATTGGCAAAACAGCGCCATGATGATCAATTCCATGATTGAATCCGGTTCTCGGTACAATTTCGAAATTTACCCCAACCGAAATCACGGAATCGGCGATCCAGCGGCTAGCAAACACCTATACAACTTGATGACCAACTACATTTTGAATAACCTGTAAGGGTGTAATTCTTATCAATTAACTTTTCGATTAGACCTTCTTTTTGCTCGAACCCTGAGCATCACTTTTACTTCCATTGTAAAGTCGAGGCCATTCGCATGCATCGTGTAAGTTGCCACATTATCGACAATTATATCAAAGCCGGTAAACGCTAACCTGTCAGAATCAATAAGTGGAATCACTTATACGTATCCGATGTAAAATACCTCGTATATATTCCTTTAACTCATAAAATCAATTGCTATTATGATTTCATCCAGACGATACTTAACCAAGTGACGATGATGAATGACTGGGGTAAGGATTAGCCATTTGCATGAATTTTTTCATTTTTTACATGCAGCTTAAAAATCTCTCTCTATCTTTGTGTCTAAACTATGGATTTACTCCGTCAACATATAAAGCAAGGTGAGGTATATCGTCGTTCTGACCTGGAATATTATTCTACGGCCATAGATAGGCATTTATCACAGCTCACTAAAGATGGAACATTGATAAAACTCAACCAAGGATTGTATTACGCGCCCAAGCAATCAAAATTTGGGGCTGTTCCACCGGATGATCGACAAGTAGTAGAACGTTTTCTGAAGGACGAAGATTTTCTTTTGGTATCCCCAAATAGTTTTAATTCTTTGGGACTTGGATTAACACAGCTTTATAATACCACTTGGGTTTACAACCATAAGCGCAAAGGCGAGTTTAAACTCAATGGAAAGACATTTGAATTCAAACTAAAATCCTCATTCCCTAAAAATATCTCAAGAGAATATTTGCTTGTTGATTTATTAAACAATTTGGATACACTTGCTGAAGACCAAACTCAAACTATAGATAAATTGCCAGACTATGTAGCGAATTTTAATATAGATGCGTTGATGAAGGTTACACAACAATATGGATCAGGTAAAACAAAACGCACTTTAAAATCAATAGTTAGAAACGTACTCCAGCATGCTTGATTTTATTCATAACGATCCTGAATTTAAAGAGCTTCTCTCAATTGTCTCTTCCCAAAAAGGAATTGATATTACATTGGTTGAGAAAGACTATTGGATCATGCATGCTTTGTATTCATTGCAGCACCAGGGAATAGAGTTTGAATTGAAAGGAGGTACTTCGTTATCCAAAGGATACGGGTTAATTCATCGCTTTTCAGAGGACATGGACATTCACATTCGTACAAATTTTGGTTTAAACATTGAAGGAAAAGAAGATAAACCTCAAGTAAGAGCGGCACGTAAAGAGTTCTATGACGTGCTGGCCAATTCAATTTCGATAAATGGAATTATAGAAATTAAGAGGGATCATGATTTTGACGATACCGAAAAATACCGCAGCGGTGGAATTCGCTTGTATTATCATAGTCATACACCAACACTTGAAGGACTTAAAGATGGAATTTTACTCGAGGCTGGTTTCGACACTGTAACTCCAAATAAGCCCATCAATATTTCATCCTGGATATGGGAACACCTCGTTTCAATAAATGCAAGTAGCAATTACATCAACAATACAGCTATTGGAGTTCAATGCTATCACCCGGGCTATACATTGGTTGAAAAACTGCAAACCATCGTAAGGAAATATCGCAACAAAGACAATCCAGGCGCTACCAATGATAAAAACTTCATGCGTCAATACTACGATGTTTATTGTTTACTGGGGAATGATGAAATTCAAGAATTTATAGGCAGACCAGAATACATAGAACATAAAGCAGAAAGGATTAAAGGCGCCGACAATTTAATTCCCCTTAACGAACACCCTGCCCTTCTACTGAATGAGCTAGAAACCAGAGAATCATTTAAAAGTCGTTATTTATCTACTTCCAAGTTGTATTATAATGGACAGCCAGATTTTGAAGAGATACTAAAAAGAATAGCAGTTCACTTGACCAAGCTATAAACCTACATTGGCTTCGAATATCTGTTAAATTTATCATAATTAAATTGGAGTTGTTGCATTTTCCACACTCGTTGTGGTTTATAACCGAATTCTTAAATTAAAACCACAGGATAACAAAAAATAAAAGAAATAAACCTTTTCACCAAGAACTTATCGTCGAAAAAATTGTTCTCATTGTAATTTTACCTATTATGTTACCAGAAATCGGAAAAGCAGCCCCATCATTTAAGGCCAATAATCAACACGGCAACCCCATCTCTTTAGCAGATTTTTCAGGAAAAAAATTGGTATTGTATTTTTACCCAAAAGACGATACCCCCGGTTGTACCGCCGAAGCCTGTAGCTTGCGCGATAATTACGATGCCCTCCTTGCCCAAGGTTATGCCATCGTTGGTGTTAGTCCAGACGATGAAAAGAAACATACCAAATTCATCACCAAATACAACCTTCCTTTTGATTTGCTAGCCGATACAGATAATACTATCGCTTTGGCTTACGGAGTTTGGGTAGAAAAAAGTATGTACGGAAGAAAGTACATGGGGATCGCCCGAACCACCTTCGTGATCAACGAAAATGGTGTCTTGCAAGAAATCATCGAAAAAGTAGATACCAAAAACCACGCTCAGCAATTATTGAAATAACTCAATAAGTTATTCAGGAACAGAATTCGCTGTATTTCTGCAAAGCAACTATCCCACTTTAGCAGAAAAATCACCCTACTTCATACAAGTTTATTCCCTATTTCACAACCACCAACGGTTTAGTTTTGCTTCCTCTGCTGGTTTCAATTGTCACATAATACAATCCCTGCTTTAACGCAGCGACGTTGATTTCTGTCGATTTGGATTCAAGCACCCTCTTCCCACTCGCATCGCGAATCACCACGGCGGAAACAGGGATAGCAGACGAAATACGCAGCACCTCTCCCTGCAAAGGATTAGGGGATAACACCCAATTTTGTGTAGTCGCTAGTTCATCCCGTGTATTCGATACGGTTGATGGTATCAATTTAAATTGCCAATATCCGGTGCCGTAATTGATTCCCACTACCAAAACATTGGATTGAAATTCCAAAGAATACCTTCTCACTCCTGTTTCCGTGGCTCCTGCACCCAGTTCCCCTTTGTTCGTGGCCTTGGGTAATCCCAAATAATTTCCTGTTCCCGTAATAATTAACTCACCACTTAGCGAATCGATGCTCCAACTACCCGTGTTGCTACCGTCATGCGGAGCTTTTGGAGCGGCACATCCCTCCTTACCCCCATTCTGCCATCCTTCTAGCCACGTTTGCACCCCTAAAACATTGAAGAAATCCCCGGAAGTCCCAAATCGATATACGTCGTCAAACAAACACGACCGTGTCTGCACATCGGCCAAACTGTTGCTCCACCACGATAACTGACTTTTATCGGCGCCCACAGCCAATGCCCCTGCTTGCGGTACAATTTTCCAATCGCCCGAAAGTTGCTTGGCCTCAATCCATACCGAATCGGACGCCACCCTTGCTCCGCTGTCATCCATCGCCACCGCATAAACCCTATGCTTTCCTAAGGGTATTGTTTTATACACGGCAAACGGTTCAACCACGGAAACCACAGAATCCGAATCCAACCAATACGTGATCTTCTGAATCACACCGTCCGGATCGCTAGCCGATGCCTGAATCCTGATTTTTTGATTTTCGATATACACACCGGTAGCCAACGGCTGAATCAAGGAAACTTCCGGCAATAAATTCCTACCGTCGCCAACAAATACATAGATCGATTGATTATCACTATACAGACTATCACTCACCGTTAACTGCATTTTATAAACCCCTTCCACCAATCCACGAAGGACAGGATCTTTGTCGATTCTAGACTCAATCGCCAAAACACTCGGACCGTAAATTTGCGTCCACAGGTAATTCAAATACCCCAATTTCCCAGGGGTACTGAGCGAGCCCGATAAACGTACCGAATCTACCAATTTGGAAATCGATTTGTTGCCTCCGGCGTTGGCTACTGGCATCTTTTCGGGCAAGTTGCCTGTTTTAGTGAAGGTTAACGACGCCAAGTTTATTCCCGCCTCTTCGAAATACAAACGCAAAATTCGCTTACCACCGCGCAATGGAATGTTGGTTATTTCCTTGTTTGCAAAGGTCTCCCATTTTCCGGTAGTAGCAAAACTATTAGCTACTGCTACCGTTTTCCCATCCAATTCTAAGTTCATTTTTCCGCGGGCCGATGTGTTCCCATTGGCATATCGAATTACACATTTGTACAAACCATCTTCCGAAACGTTCGTTGAATATTCGTACCATTCTCCGTCTTCAATCCAAGTTAAAATTAGTCCCTCTTTAGAGTCTCTGGAAACATCGGCAAACTCCTCTTTTCTACTATTGCCCTGATTCACGGAACCAATATCCAAGTAACTCACTTGCTGCGCATTCCCCCCATCAAATTGATCAAACCTACCGGATTCAATCATACCGGGAATTGCGTTCCATTTAGTTTCAAAAGGCACCTGCTCACCCACCAGAATGGTGGGAATATTACTCTGACTTACTTGACCTTTGTAGTACACATTGGCATAAAAACGATACCTACCGGAAGCTAATTTTGACGTTTTCAGTACGGTTTCTTTGCTACCTGCCGAGGAAATAATGGTAGAATTCATATACCAACGAATGCTATCCGGCTCTACCAACAAGGAATCCATTCGCAGAGAAATAGAACTGCCTTTATA
>CANGWH010000099.1 GCA_947457565.1 Flavobacteriales bacterium | reverse complement strand
GAGTAAATTCTCTGATTTTGGTACTGCAGGTTTCTCCAGTTCCACAACATCAGGGGAGATGTTAGAATCAGGAGGAATGGTAGATATTCGTGCCTTCAATGGTAAAGATAACAGTAATGAACTAAGCCTTGCAGACGGTAAACAATTTACAATTAATGGTAATTCTTCTTTCAAAGATGGATTTCAGACTTTTTATGGTCAAAGAGGCGAGCAAGTATCTTGGACCACCGATCCAAATCAAGTACAATCATCGAATAATTCCGAAAAGAATGAGGGCGATAAGAAATATACCTTGTCGATTTTCCCTGTTTTAGCGTATGCAGAAGATGGTAAATCGTACCCTTTGGTTATGGGCACCGATATTAACGGCAATGAAGTTAGAGATATGCAGTTCATAGACTGGTTTAACGAAACTGTTAAAGTACCTAAAGATTTGAGAAAATCAATAAAAAAAGGGGGTATTCATTTTCCTGTGACTTTGTATTTTAATGAGAATGGTGATATAATAGATGCCGTTTTAGCCGATAGCAAACAAGCTTCGGAAGGATTAGTAGCTCCATACTTTAACGAAATCAAAAACACGTTATTAACCGCAAAAGGATTATTATTTGCAAATAAATCCAAAGTTCCTAGTACTTTAACGATACGGTTGGTGACCGTGGAGAAATCAGCGTATCCATCCATGATTCCCGCAGCAACGAAACTGCCAATTTCAGCCCCGCTAAATTCAATGGCAACCAGTAACGATGCGGGAAATTGGGTATTGCAATCTTCTTCGTTGAAGTTGGTTAACTGCGATAGGTTTGTGTCCGTTCCAAAGGCATCAGATACTATAAAGTATGAAATCCCCCGGGGTGATGCATTGATTTATTATGCATTTTATGATTACAATGCATTGCTTAAACCCAATGTTAACGAAATTACCAATACAGGGTATAACTACGGATTAACCCAGTATGCTAAAAATGCGAAAATTAGAGTAATTGCTATCGTTTATGGAGATGATGGTAAAGTACATCTTGAGGTTGCTGAAAACAAAGATGGCTCCAATAAATTAGGCGCAAAGATGGTGTTGCCATTTAACCGTTATACCGCTAAGGCTGCATTTGATCTACAACCCATTGACGGATTTTTCTAGAAGTCGCACTAGGTTCTTTTCAAATAAATCAGTGAGTTAGCCATCTGATTTATAACTAATGGGCTATATTCGGCCTTATTTTCACAGAAAATCATGAGTTTACCCCAAAGGATAGGCGTTTATTGGATCATTGCAATCATCATTTTGTATGCCAATCCTGTAATTGCTCAGTTATCGGGTAAGTATACTTTAGGAGGAACATCATCTTCCAAAAATTTCACCAATTGGTATACGTTTGCCGATTCATTGAATAAGCTAGGAGTTTCAGATACCCTTTGGATTAACGTAATGCGTGATTTTACCGATACAAGTCCAATAATCTTTAAAAAACATAAAACCAATCCAACCAATAAAAAGCGTCCGGTAATCATTCAAGGGAATAATCATTCAATTCAAATTAGTCGGTGGTTTGAGTCCATCTTAATTGATAGTACAGATAATTTCACCTTTAAAAAGCTATCTGTGATTAATAATAGTTCTGACGAGCCCATTTGTTTGCGCATAGGTCCAGAATCTGATTTCATTACGTTGGATAGTTGCAATTTTCAAATCAATGGGCTTACAAAAATTCCATTTGCAAATTATGGAGCTGGATACAATAGTTATTATTATGGATCCGCATCCTGTTATATTGCTATTACCCATAAAATCCAAAATAATTTGGTTCATTGTTTCCATGCGAATCAAGCTAGAGCAATTCGGATCACCCATTGTATCATGGAAACAAAAAACACCAATTCCCCAGGTCCCGGTCGAGGAATTGTGAGTAGAGCTTGGCCGATGGTTGAATTTGCTGGGACCACTAATTATTATTTTGCCAATAATAAAATTACCAATTTCTGCCATGCCGGAATTGAATTGTATTATTCTGTAGATGATACAATCGTGAATAACGATATATCGAAAATAGCCGCTAGTACAAATTCCCCCTGCGTATCAGAAATACATGGAATTTCGGTACAAAGTTGTACTTCTTATAATTCAGGACTATTGGTTTCAAATAATGTAATTCATGATATCCCATTCAAATTATCAAGTTCTGGCGCTGCCGCTGGGGGAGTGTATAATTTTAGAGGAATTGACCTAACCAACCAAAGTAATCGAAATAACGATATTTTCCGATCATATTTTTCCAACAATCGCGTTCAGAATATCCGGTCGAATGCTTATTTCCTAGGATTTTGGGTGTATTTAGATGCAAATGAGTTAAAAGGAAATACGATTGCCGATGTAAGTGCCGTCAATTTTACAGGGTTTCTTATCGAATATTCAAGAAAAAGTAAAATTATAGAAAACAAGATTAGCCGGGTTACCTTAAATTCTTCCAAACCAGGCTTTTTTAGAGGATTTAATGTAAGAGGAAATAATACCACAAAAAACGACAGTTTTCAGGTGTTGAAGAATACCATTGATTCTAACACAGGAAATGGTGATTTTTATGGATTTTATCAACATACCTATTCAGCATCGTATGATTCATTTCATATCAATTACTGTGGTAATTCAATTACAAATAATGGATTTCATACCCTAGCATCATCCAATGTTTTCTATGGATATTATTTTAGTGATACCGCCGTTATGAACTCGTATTTCACCATAATTGCAAGCAATTTAATTGCCAATAACGGTAATGCGAGCAAAGTATTTATGGTTTATGATTCCACCCGAATACAAGATACTTTGAATTTCATGCTCTTACAGCAAAATACATTTTACCACAATGCACCGTACAATCAAATTTCCATTTATGGATACAAATCTTTGGTAAAAGGGAATCATAAGTTAATTGGGAATATTTTTGATTTTTCATCCAATGGAAATGTATACCCTGTGCAAATTAGTGGATATCAACATTTTGTTTCAAGTAAATTTAATACCTTCCTATGCCTCGGAAAGATGGTACAATGGCGGGTTTCTGGTAATAACTTTTCCGATGTAGCATCTTGGAAAGGCAGCAGATTTTCGGATACTTCAGAATTAAATGAGGATCCAAAATTTATAAACGCTTCTGCCAATAATTTCCAAACGTCATCCAACGTATTGCAAAATAAAGTTCCCTCTATTTCTCAGAATTTATTTGATTTAAAAGGATTTAAACGCTCTTTCCCGGTTTCAGATATAGGAGCTATTGAAAGTCGATCCTTTGATTTAAATTTAGTAAAAGCCGTATTTTCAAGATTAGACAGTGCGTGCCAAGGAGTTTCTATTGGAATTTCTGTAACTATTAAAAACCCCTACAAGGATTCTTTACAAATTGGAACTATAGCTGTAAAAAATGGTAGTAATATTCAAAAATTCCGTTTTAATAAATTTCTAAGATCCGGCGATTCCATCACCCAGACAGTTACTAATTCTTTTGTTCTAACTAAATCGGGAGGCAACGATATACTTGTTTATTTGGATAATTTTGATGATGTACCCCAAAACGATACGCAAGCTATGTTTGTATGGGTGAATAATCCGCCCAGTAATTTTTCCATTCAACCAGACTCAAGTAAGGTGTTTTTTACCAATAAGGCAATTTATAGTAATAATAATAGTGAACCCGATACCACCATTATAAACGTACCAGTTCAGTATCGTATTAAACCAATATCAGGAGGGAAATATACCAATGTAAATTATAATTCCATGTGGGTGGTGCGAAGTTGGGCTATCGATAATATTGCGCAGCCCGTATCCGGTTTGATTTATACAAAACCCACGAGTACTAATTATGGAAATCTAGAGTTTATTACAGGAGATACGGCACTCGAGGGCAATACTATTACCATTATTCTTCAAATAAAAGACTTGATTTCAGGATGCGATACAGTGTTTAGTAAAAAGGTATTTATCACGGGTGTGCCGAGGTTAGATATTCAGTATAATGACACAGTATGCGTAGGTGATACATTAAAAATCTCCAATTTTACAGCGGGAGGAAGTGGTTTATTCCAATGGAAGTGGCATTTATTCAATGAATTAGGACAAATTGCGGATAGCAGTACAATGGAAAATCCTACTTTTCTTGTCAAGGATAGAGGCCTTTTCGTGATAAAGTTTATTCTTACCGATGTAGAATTTGGATTTAAGTACCCATGGGTAGACTCGGTTTGGTTTGGAATAAAGCCCAATATTAAGTTTCAATCAACTAAAGCATGCTCTAATCAATTAACACAAATTTCCAACCAAACGTTACCTAAACAATCCAGTTATATCTGGCAATATTCAGACAAATCTGTATTGATAGATTCCACGATGAGTGATTCTATTTTTAGTATTAAAAACAACCGTTCTGGTTCGTTCCGATTATTCGTAAAAGCTGAGGATTGGGGATGCTGGGATTCGTTGAGTAAAGTAATTGCGGTGAATCAAACCCCCGATGCAGCCTTTGTGATTGACACAGCAATATGCTCAGTAAATTCGGCTTCCTTCAAAAATACCACCCAATGGTTTACTGAATCCGGGACTTATACGTGGTATTTCGGTGAATTGAACAAAATTTCTAGAGATACGAATCCTACCTATCTCTATAAATCTATCGGTAAAAAGACGGTTCAGCTAATCGCTAAAACAGATATGGGGTGCAGCGATACCGCAATCACCCAAATAAAAATCAATCAATCACCGGAGATTTGTGACTTTATCTACACACCGGATTATTCTTTTGCCTACTACGGTATGAAATTTACTCCAGCCGATGCTGCAGGTAAAGCAAAGGGGAATCCCACTGAATTATATACTTGGACCGTTAATGGAAAAGACACCCAACAATCATCGGCCCCTAATTATTCTATTTCCATGGATATGACCCGCGATGGCACCTTGGGTATTGGAATGATAGCCACAACCAAAGGAACCCAATGCAGCTGTTTTATTAATAAATATGTTGTTATGGACAGGGCAACGGTAGAGGAAGGTTTAGCCAACCCAATTAAACCTCAATGGATTGAGTTACCCTCTGGCAATATTTTGTTATTGTTTAGTAATCCTGATGGTATCAACCATTGGAACCATTGGGCAGTGTATTCTTCTGTAGGCTCGCAGATGATTATGAGTTCAATTTATTCTAAATCGAATTTAGAATTTCCAACGGCTAATTTGGTCCCTGGAATTTATTATATAAAATTATGGAACCAATTGGGTGAGTTTATTACGATTCCTGTGATGAAACATTAAAAGGATAATTCGGTAGGGCCAGAAATCTTTATAATATGGCAGTTATCTCGACTTATCACAAATGTGCTGGTAATAGGTTTGCCTTGGCTACTGATAGCAGTGAATTTATAATCTCTTTTTTCACCATTTTTTAATCGATTAAATATTTCACCATCGTCCGCAACTTTAAGATCATTTCTACTAGCGTCACTCCAAATAGTTTCGGAAGCAAGTGTATCTTTTTGTTTGCTGTCTACCACGAAGGCTCTAATAACACTATCATTTTTTACAGATACAGTTATCATCCTGAATTCCATCGTACAAAATACAGGTTCATTGCCTCTACAACTCATTATTGAAATAACAATAAACGGTAGTAATACTAAAAATAAGCGATAAATAGCTTTCTTCGATTTACTGATGGTATTGGATTTTTTTACTTGAAGTGGCATAGGTGGGTTAGATTATCAAAAATAGTGTTTGTACCATAAATACGATTAATTATCTAATAGGTTACAGTTCTTGATTTTTATTTTTTATAATACCAATAATTAATCACCATTGCTATAGATTTGTTTAAACAATTAATGAATTTAAATTAAAAGTATACGAATATGGGCATCAACACGAAAATAGTAGAATTAGTTATGTCGCCTCCGGAGCCCCATTATGTGGGCGATGGATTTAGAGTGCATACTTTTATACCCTCCTCGTATCGGTTGGATATGCATCGAATGAATCCATTTATTATGCTGGATTACAATTCAAGGTATTATTTTCCACCTTCGGATAAACCCAAAGGAGTGTCGGTACATCCGCATCGTGGGTTTGAAACTGTTACGATTGCTTATAAAGGAAGAGTTGCTCATCACGATAGCGCTGGCGGTGGTGGAATTATTGGGGAGGGGGATGTACAGTGGATGACTGCAGCTAGTGGAGTGCTTCACAAAGAGTATCATGAAGCATCGTTTAGTAAGTCAGGCGGGGATTTTCAGATGGTTCAGCTGTGGGTGAATTTACCCGCCAAGGATAAAATGTCGAAACCCAAATACCAAGCTATATCGAATTCCTCCATGGGGGTGTTTCGATTGGAGGACGCTATAAGTTATATTGAAGTAATTGCTGGAACCTATAAAGATGTTAAAGGGCCTGCTGCTACATTCACCGAAGTACATATGATGAATGCGAAATTAGAAAGTGGTGTACAAGCCGATTTTAGTTTTCCAGCGGAATACAATACATGTTTGGTTGTTGTTGAAGGTACTATTTTAGTAAATGAAGAAGAGGAGGCGCCAGTTAATCATTTTGTACTAATGAGTAACAATGGGGTTGATTTTACAATTCGGGCTAAAGAAAAGGCTACTGTGTTGGTATTGTCTGGTCAACCAATATTAGAGCCAATTGCAGCCCATGGTCCGTTTGTAATGAACACTAGGGCGGAATTGGTTCAGGCGTTCAATGATTTCAATGATGGGAAATTTGGTTTTTTGGAAGATTGAAGCTTTTGGTATTTAATTTGTACGATAGGTAAAAAAGTATGAAAAAAATATCATTATTGGCGGTAATTCTATTTGCCGCTAAATCTTTATCCGCTCAGTCAGCGGTAGTTGTGAGTGCTGAGGCATTTAAAGCGAATCCAAAGCAGTATATTGGTAAAATAGTAACCATTCAGAATGTGAAATTGGTATCAAATACACCGCCAACTTCTAGCGTTGGTGGTCCCAATATGCCTCCTGGAAAGTTGCTAAACACCAATACTCCTGGTGGAACTGGAAGACCATCATCGGGAGGAACCCCAACAACTGTAGTATCTGGGAATGCCTTTTGTAACGAAATTCCGAATTTCTCACTTACTAAATGGTCATTAGGCCCTAATAATGAAATTTGTGTACAAGTTAGTAGTCAAGTGAAACCACAGCTAGATAAAATACAAGTTGGGGAAGTAGCAAAATCAATTACTTTCCGCTGTAACGAATCCGTTTATAATGCTACAAAAGTTGAGAAATAATTTTTGGCACGCTATTTGAAATTAATCGAGTATAAATTTAAAAACAAAAACCATGAAAAAATTTACTTTACTTGCCATCGTGCTTTTCGCAGCAAAAGCAGTATCAGCTC
>CANGWH010000098.1 GCA_947457565.1 Flavobacteriales bacterium | reverse complement strand
TTGAGCAAACCAACATCAATGAAGCTCTAAAATGGTTGAATTCTAAAAGGAAAATCAAAGATGTACTATCGGAAGAGTTTATGATTCAGTTGCATAAACGCATGCTAGGTATGGTGTGGAAATGGGCTGGGCAATTCAGGAAAACTGAAACCAACATCGGAATTGATTGGACAAGAATTTCAATGGAACTAAGGGTACTCGTAGATGACGCAAATTTTTGGGTCGAGAGCCAGACTTATCTGCCTGAAGAAATTGCAATCCGATTTAAACATCGTCTGGTATCTATTCATTGCTTTCCCAATGGAAATGGCAGGCATTCAAGAATTATGGCAGATTTAATTGTTTTGCATGTGTTTGGATTGAATAAATTCAGTTGGGGGAATAGCAGTTTTCTTGATAGTTCTGAGCAGCGTAAAATGTATCTCAACGCACTAAAATTGGCGGATAATGGTGATTTTTCTCAACTGATAAAGTTCGCACGTTCTTAAGGATCATTTTTGAATCTCAATTCGTATATATTGGAACAATCGGATAAATTGACTCCCTTTCATCCGACTCAAATTGCCCCCAACGATAAAGGCAAATCAATGATGAATAATAAGGGGTTAAACTAGGGTAACATTGAGTATTATTGGTTTTGAGTGGTTCCGACGAAGAGTAATCGGTTAGCAGCGACGAATCGGGTTTATCGTTAGCGTTTTTTCCAGTGTATTCATGGAACTCCTAGTTAGAGAATCGAAAAAATGAAAAAAAACGTTGCTAGGTTTTAATTGCCGATAGTATATTTGCAGCAGTATCACGAGACCCAAAAAGTCACCAACCGAGCATTAACCCTGCTACGGTGGTAAAATGATGCGGACAACACGTCAAAAACAAAGGGAAATGAAATCTTTCATTCTACACAGCAGCGTTTTGAGCCCCGGAAATCCTTCGGCCCACTCTGATATGTTCTGTTATGTTGTTTTTGCTCCGGCCATTAATCAAACGGCTTGGGTTTGTTCGTCAGCAGCGCCCCTGGACTCTCGTGTCCCCGCATCGAACAAATTAAAAACTACATATCATGACAAAACAAACCTATCAATTCACCAGTGAGTCGGTTTCGGCCGGCCACCCCGACAAAGTCGCTGACCAAATTTCTGATGCCATCCTCGATGCGTATCTCGCTCAAGATCCCAATGCCAAAGTGGCCTGCGAATGCCTCATCACCACAGGGCTGCTGCTCATTGCCGGCGAAGTGACCTCTACCGCGAAAGTGGATCACACCGCCATCGCCCAAAAAGTGCTCGATCGCATTGGCTACAACAACGACGCTGTGGGATTCAACCACAACACCGCCGAAATCAGAAATGTCATCCACACTCAAAGCCCAGAAATCCATAACTCCGTTATCGACGGTGGCGCGGGTGATCAAGGGATTATGTTTGGACATGCCTGCAACGACACCCCAGCATTGATGCCGCTGGCGATTACGCTATCGCACGAAATTGTGAAGAAACTGCATGAGCTCCGCGAGCAAAATGTGCTTCCCTGGCTTCGGCCCGATGCAAAATCGCAGGTGACGGTGACCTACGATAAAAACGGACCGGTTTCAGTCGACAAAGTTGTAGTATCGACCCAGCACTCGGAAGACATCAGCCAAGCGGATCTTCACGCGGCGGTTATTCATCATGCCTTGGAACCCATCCTGCGCGATTGGATAAAAATCAAACAGCCCGAATATTTGATCAACCCGTCGGGGAGTTTTATCATTGGCGGTCCCCATGGCGATACCGGCCTCACCGGGCGAAAAATCGTGGTGGATACCTACGGCGGGAGCTGTCCTCATGGCGGCGGCGCGTTCTCTGGCAAAGACCCTAGTAAGGTGGATCGCAGTGCGGCGTATGCGGCGAGATACATCGCCAAACATTTGGTAGCGTCCGGCGTGGTTACAAAATGCAATGTCCAACTGTCCTATGCGATAGGCGTCAGCGAACCCACTTCCATCCATATTGATTCGTTTGGTACGCATCGATGCGATCTGAATTTGCTTGTTAGCGCGATTTACGATCTGTTTTCGGTTCAGCCTCAGACGATCATTGAAGCGTTTGGTTTGAAGCGTCCGATTTATCAACCCACCGCGTCTTACGGTCACTTCGGCAATGTCGATTACCCTTGGGAGGTGCTGGACTCGGCAAAGATTCAAGCGTTGCAGGCGATTTAGGGGTTAATCAGGTTTCGGTATGACAACAATAACTGAAGCGCAGCGGCGCTATAGTATTGAATGGTCCAAAGCCTGTTTTTACCGGTTTCTAGAAGATCCAGAATTTGGACATTTAAAAATGAAGTGGTTATCGACGAAGCCATTTACAGCATATTTGCCATTTGATGTCCCCGATGGATTGGTGCAAAAAGTTGAAAAAGACGAGTTTGATCTCTGTGAAGATGCCGAGCGATTGCCAATTTTTTTAGGGTCACAATTTGGAATCAATCCGAGGTATTCTGTGATCGAGCCCATTCCAGACGGTCATTTACATTTTATCATCGCCAAATCGATGCTATCGGGCCTTGTTGCAGGATTGAGTTTAAAGCGATGGGATGCGAAGCAAAATGAATTTCAATTAATCAAAAAATGGACATGATAAACATAGATGAATATTATCAATCGTTTTATGATCTACTACGGGAGGCTAAAACGGTGTCACATTGTTCGGATAGGCCGGAAGTTGGACATATGTCGAGCAATGATTTCTGCAATCGAATTTGCGAATTATTGGTAAAGTTGAACGATGATGATTTACTGGCTGTGGCCAACAAAATCAAACCAACCAAATACTTCAATATAGTCATTCAGGCCCATTGGACGGCGGTGAATCTCGAAGCCAAGAAAAGGGGGTGGCCATGCCTAATTTAATATTACACATCCCTCATGCGTCACTACGAATTCCGGATTATGGGAAGTATTTGTTGCCTCTTGAAGTTATTAATTCGGAGGCGTTATACCTGACGGATTTATACACTGATGAACTGTTTTTGCCAGCCGATGGCGATGCAGTAATTCAGGCATACTTCTGCCGGGTCTACTGCGATGTAGAGCGATTCAAAACCGATGCGTTGGAACCCATGTCGAAATTCGGCATGGGCGCCACGTATGTGCGTTGCGATGACGGCAGGGAACTTCGGCAGTTAACCCGAGCAGAGCGCGAAGATATTCTGCGTGATTTCTACGAACCCCACCATGCCCGTCTGACAGCCTCGGTCAATTCTGCCCTTGCAAGGGTGGGAGAGGCAAGGATTGTGGATTGTCACAGTTTTCCGGATACTCCGTTGCGCTGCTCTTTGTACCAAGGCGATACGAAGTTCGACTTCAATATCGGAACCGATCCTTTTCATACGCCAACCGAATGGATTGATGAATCAGTGAAGTTTTTTGCGAAGCGCGGTTTTCGCTTGGGTATCGATGAACCCTACGCAGGCAGTATCGTGCCAATAAAACATTTCCAAAAGGATGCGAGGGTGAAGAGTATCATGTTAGAGGTTAACCGAAATCTTTATATGAAAGAGGATTACACCCGAGGTGGGCGATTTGATGAAATCAAAGATGTTATTAACGAGTTTCTAAAGATGTTAAGGTGATAAAGACCAATAACAACTTTGCAAAATTGGGGAATGAAGCCTTTGGTGTTAAATTGCACATAATAAAGGTACTAGGTGAATATTAGCTGGTTTCCGCTATTTCGGTCGCCAAACAAAAAGGCCAATTGACCGAATTTAGCTGAGGCTGTTCTCGCATCTTCCTGTTCGATATTTTCAATTAAAAAGGATTCTTCCGACCAAGCCATTTACAGCATATTTGTCATTTGATGTGCCGAAAATATTGCTAATAGGGGTGAGTGTGTGTAAATCTTTGGTATAGTGCAATTTGTTGCGTAAATAAGTATCTTTTTACTTTGGATTATCATGATATAA
The DNA here is from genome assembly GCA_947457565.1 of Flavobacteriales bacterium. Lineage (GTDB taxonomy): Bacteria > Bacteroidota > Bacteroidia > NS11-12g > UBA955 > JAGKXC01. The sequence continues at coordinate 3,464 of CANGWH010000098.1, read as the reverse complement.
CAAAGTTGTACTTTGGATTATCATGTTTTTTTAATAGTACATAGTCATGTTTATTCGAAATCAGCAACTTCAGGGAAGCATCCAATATTATACAGGCATTTACGTTTTAGAGAAAAAACAATAATGAAAAGAAGAATTATCATTTCTGTAGTATTCCTGTTTATGGCGTTGGTTTTCGCAGCCTTTAAGCCAATTAAATTATCAACCACTCAGAAACGAGTTGAAGGAAAGATTATCGCAGTCTCCCAAGGTGGAGTAAAGGACGTGGTATTTAAAATAGAAAATGACAATACCACTTTTTATTTGAATAGAGGTTTTGATCAGTTTTCGGTAACTGTACTCAACGCATTGGTTGGGAAAAAAGCCAACTTTTATTATTCAGACATCTGGACGCCATTAGATCCATTTCAAAGCGGCAGTAAAAACATCGAAAAACTGGAAGTGGATCAATCCATCATTTTCCCGAGGTAGTGTTCTGCATTTTATGACGATGTTGAATCGGTGTTAAAAAACATTGATTATCAACTATTTACGATAAAATGGGGGCCATATTATGCGAGGAACAATCAAACGAACAGTTGTTGACCTCTAACGTAGAACAGTTAATTTGTACGTTTAATTTACGTACATTTGTATCTGATGAAGACAACCAAACCAACCAATTACGATTTAAAAGATGCCCGGTTCGATACCCGTTTGTCCAAGGAACAAAAAATCCATTTCGAACGAGCGGCTAACTTGGGTGGATTTAGGAACCTGACCGATTTTGTTGTGTTTGCCGTAAATGAAAAAGCAAACGAGATTATTTCAAAACACGAACAAATTCTTCAGAGTAAACAAGATCAGGAATTGTTTTTCAATGCTCTAACCAATCCTCCTGCACCCAATGAAGCGTTGTTGAAAGCAGTTAGCGATTACAAGGAATTGAATGGGTAACGAGTTTTTTACAGAACTGTTGGGCTCCAAGCACAACAAATCAAGTTTTACATGTGGTAAATATTTGCTCGATAATTACTTACAGAAGCAAGCTGGTCAGGATTTGAAACGAAAATTAGCCGTGTGTTATGTGCTAAATGAACATTCGATAGACCGAATTAAAGGATATTATACGTTGTCAAATAGCAGTATACATGCCGATTTGATTCCATTCGAACTAAGAAAAAAGTTGCCTCCGTCATACAATGCAATCCTAACTACATTGATTGGAAGACTAGCAATAGATTCTGATTTTCAAGGAAAAGGACTGGGGAAACTACTTTTGGTAGATGCATTAAAACGATGTTTCGAACTGTCTGTGCTATTGGGTTCTTTTGCCGTGATTGTGGATCCCTTAGATTTAGAAGCAGAATTGTTTTATAAAAAATATGGTTTTATTAAATTACCTGATAGCGGAAAAATGTTCCTTCCCATGCGAACCATCGAACAGTTGTTTTAACTCGCCAATATTTTTAATATAAATACGTTAACCTTTAAGAATACTTAAACAATGATCATTCGGAATAAAATTGTACTTCTCGTTTTTTTAGGATGCGTGGGATTATCCTCGAATGCTTCTAGCCACTCAATTATTGGTAATAATACAATTGGAGATACCGCCAATATATTGAGCTATAGAATTTCGGGGGGAGGATTAATACTATCCCCCAGTTATTTGGACCCCATTCCTGGAGTGGAGGGATATACTTTTGATTTTCTTCAAAATGATACCAGGATGTTTTCATGGATGCATAATTCGCAAGGATTTATAATTCGAAATCAAATTCGATACAATATCAAAGAAACCGCATTAACCCCATGTATTGATATCTCCTACGGATTGGGAAATTTTAATATGATTCAATACAATGAGATGGGTCAACAAATTAGCCACAGCTGGTTTAGAAAAATAAGTTTGGCAACCATGGGTGCCGGTTTTGATTTCTGTGGAAAATATGTACATGCTGGATTTATGTACAGAGCGGGTTATTGCGCTGGAGGATATAATAAGGAGCCGCTACCGTATGAACCTCAAATCGTTAAAAACCAAAAACTCAATTTAACTACCAATTTTTATCATGGTTTTGATATTTCTTTAGGTGGACAATACAAGAATTTTAATTTAACATGGAGACGAGGATTCCCATTGGCCGATCCGATACCCTTAAATATGGGGATTTTCGCTGGTTTGGCGTCCATGAGCTTAGAACTAGGATATGAAATCCCGTTAAAATAATTGCTTTGTACATGCGATCATATCCAAAAGTTCAACGATGTAAGTCGGCATTTGTGCTGATGAAAATTGTACTTTATTTGTTGTTTTCATTAGGTGCCGCATGCAGTGTGAAGGCTCAAAATTTTGGTTTGAGAATTCTAACAGTTTCGGATTCTTCTCAAATTACATCGGAAATGCAGCTGTTCGATTCACTTTTCTATCAATGCATCCAAGACTATGGGAAAAAGGATATTTCTTCGTTATTTACTGCCAATGCTAGCAATGTTTCTAAAACCCATCCTATAACAGTACTTAATTTTATAACCGGGATAGATGTTCCCTTGAATTATGTGTTCCCGTTCAAATTGGTTAAAAGCATATCAGTTAATGATTCAATTTCAATTATCCAGTTAGATATGGGTTGGATGCAATTGGCGTTGCCGCTAAATCGAAATCAAAAAAAATTAATGCGATTTGAATCCTTAAATAACTTCGGGTTGAGGAAATTTGAATATAAAAATTTAGTGATTTATTCTACTGAGGAAGTTAAACGCAGAGATGCAGTGAAAGCGTACAGTCGAATTGTTGTTGCTTCTAAGGAGATAGGAGTGAATTTGAAGAAGTTCAACGCTAAGACCTATACGATGTATTCTGCCAATTCAATTGCAGAGGCGTATGCGTATGTGGGTGGACTTCAAAACGCATCGTTTTTCTATCCAGGTTCTCGGTACGGAGGGATGGGAGACCCATACAACAATGTAATTTTATCTGGAATTTCTACGCCAATTCATGTGCACGAATTGCTTCATTTTGTAATTGATTTTCCTTGCAATCTCTTTATTAATGAGGGATTAGCCAGTTATTATGGAGGTATTTCTTCCGGTAATTATGAGACAAATATTAAGTCAGTACTTGGTATCGTGGCCGAAAACGATATACATACGTTTCAAGGATTATACAATTTACAAATTTCGAATGCCTCCTTTAATTCAGTTAGGGGCTTGTATGTGCTATCCGCTTATTTACTCAATCGGGTAAAAAAGGATTTTGGATTAAAAGAATACCAACTCTTTATTCGAATTTGTAAAACAGATCAGGAAATGATTAATTCATTGAAAGCTTTATATAAACTAAATTCCGAACAGGCAGTTTTCAACTATTTTTTTCAAATTTCTGAATCGGGTTAACGGTATTTTTTTCGATGATAGAACTTGCGGACTTCCAAGATCATTAATAATGCAAAAGCGGCAGCGATAGCAGTTAGAAAATGTGC
>CANGWH010000097.1 GCA_947457565.1 Flavobacteriales bacterium | reverse complement strand
TCGTTGATGATAAAATCTGCTACCGGCATCGGCAATAATCGCACTTGTTTGTATAGCGTATCGAAGCAGCCTTGGTCGGTTTGGGTGCTTAACATAGCCCATTGAAAGCCGGTATCCTTAAAGGAGTGTTTTACGCTACCTCTTGCGGATACTATATTGCTTTTCTGCCCGTCGCTAAAGGTCCATTGTGCATTAAAACTACCTTTTGATAGGTTAGACAAATCACTAAAAGTAAATTCGTTACCTCGGAAGCACTGCCAATCTTTATCGATACTAAAATCGGGCACTACCGATGGTAAAACTTTAAATTTCCCATAGGCGGTATCTCTACAACCGTAGTTTGAAATGGAAATCAATCGTACATTTAAACTACCCGTATCAGTAGATTTATGCGAAATGCTATTGGTGTAATAGTTTACGTAAGGAACTTTGCTTCCTAATTGCCAAAACGAACCGGTAAATCCTTTATTTATGGTGGTAACATCCTTGGCTTTGAGTGTATGTTGTGTAAAGCATTGAACCGAATCGGATGTAAATTGAATTTTTGTGTTCGGGTTATGATGCACGAAAGCCCATTGAGACAAACTATCCCAACAACCATGGATTGTTCTTAGCTTCAGTTTAACTCGAAAATCGTCTGGGTATTTGTATTTATGGTTACGTTGCCAACTGGTATGAGTTGTAGAATCATCTAAATTCCATAGAATTCTATCAATGGTTTGTTTGGAGGAACTGTAGTTTACAAATTTGGTTGAATCGCCAAAACATATCGCAGCTGCCGTAAAACTGGGTACCGGACGAGAATAAATTAGGATATTTTTGGTAGCGGTATCCATGCAACCGGAAGTATTGCTTACCACCAATTGAACTTTGTAGGTTTGATCGTAATCGTATCGTTTCAATGCAATTGCGCCACCGTTAGCTGTACCATCGCCAAAAGTCCAACGTCGATAACTAACAATATCATTAAAGGCCTTGGTTGAATCGGAGAACTTAGTGGTTTCACCGATACAAGTAGAAGTAAATCCAAAATTTGCTTTGGGTGTTGGAGCTATGGTTATTTTTCTAATGGCGGTATCCACACAACCCTTTTCTGAATACACAATATGTCTAATGGTGTAGGTCCCGGTGTCGCCCCATTTTTTAAACGGATGAAACTTATCGCTCCCCAACGATGTATCTCCAAACGACCAAATACTTTCCGCCAAATACCCGGTACTTAACGTGGAAATATCATAGAATTGGGTGGTGAATTTATTGCAATTGGTTGAAACCCACATATCGGCTTGGGGTTTTTCCCAAACTTCTACGGTACGTTTAATGGTTTTGGAAGTATCGGGATAAATGGCTTCGCAGACCTTGGTATTTCCATTTACGATAAACGTTCCTCTAGCCACCAATTGGGGATAATAGAATCCGTATCCTTGGTAACTGAACGTGGCATTGCTATCGCTTTTAGTTGTTAGTATATTGTTATTCTTATCGTTAAATCGCCAAATATACTCATCAGCAAATTTACTTAGATTAACAAATTTTACCTTAAACGGCTCGCAACCAATAGAATCAGAAACAAAATTAAAGTAGGGTTTTGGACCAACAACAACCATGGTTTTCTTGGCAGAATCTACACAGCCGCTACTATTTTTAACTACTTGAACGATGGGATAAACTCCGGTGTTGTAAAATCGATTGGGATTTTCGAACAAACTTCTAGGATATATCCCACCAAACGAATATTCCCAGTTGGAAATTACATCCCCTGAAAGTGAGGCACCCGAAGCATCAGTTACTTTTGCCGAAGAAGTAATTTTAAGAGTTTGTGGACATAAAACAGTATCAGAGGGCAGATCAAATCCTGCGAAAACAGCAGAAACATTCAATTTCATGTAATTGCTTAATGTCTCCGTGCAACCAGCACTATCTTTTACTGTAATAGAAATATTGTAACTACCCGGTTTATTGTAGGTAAATACGGGGAATTGACCCATATTTTGATAGCCTGCTCCGTTATCGATATCGAACTTAATTTGTTCTTTGCCCGCTGTATAGCGTTTGGGATTACTAAAAATACCAGGGGCATTTTGGGCCAGATGATAATATCTGGTATTGTCTGTTATCCTAAAACTATCTTTTCCAAGACATAACAATGTTTTATCGACAAAAAACTCGGGTTTAAATCCAATGGAGATGTACCTTTCTTCGTAGATACTGCAACCATTGGGATGAATAGAAGTTAATCGAACGGTATAGGAACCCGACTTTTTGTAGGCGTGGCGTATGGTATCATATTGGGTTGTAGTATAGGATCTGCCATCGCCAAAATCCCAACTAAACTTCATCCCGGTTTCTTGGGCAGTATCTTTTACTCTAAACCAAAGTGAATCTCCGGCACAAAAATGTATTGAGTCTTTAAACTGGGTAATAAACTGCGCATCAATTGGAGTTACTCGCATGGCTTTGTGATACCACGCCGTATCTCTGCAGACTTTTCCGGAGGTATCGGAACCATTTTCAATGATTAGGCCGATACTAACATATCCATTAGAATCGCCATTTGTTACACCAATTTTGTAGTTGTTACCGTCGCTTCTGTATTGCCAATTACTTTCAAAATCTGCAGAATTTCGTGATTGCAAAGAATCCCACATTACCCACCAATTGAGTTTGGCACAAACAGGCTCCGATTTACTGAGGTCGAATGTGATTGTTTTGTACGATTCGTTGCCAGGACAAGCATTGGTGTCGCTTGGACTAAAGGTTCCAGCCGCTTTGGGTGGCATTAATGGAAGCGCTGCAAAGGTAGAATCGGAACAGCCGTAAACCGTATCTTTCACCACCAATTTAGCATTGTAGCATCCTTCCTTTCCGTTTTTGTATCGGTGTTTGAATAATAAAGAGTCTTTAGAATAATTGCAGTTGCTTCCAACATTTTTTCCTGCCTTTTTATCAATTATACAATTGGTAGCCCATATATCTCCTGCATCCCAATACGATTGAAGGTATCCATTTTGATAGGTTGTGGAAGTGTTGGTGAAATAGACGGTGTCTTTAACTTGACATTGAAATTGATTCATTACGCTCATTCGAGCAATTGGCCCTCGAATTAAAATGGTATCCAATTTAATGGCGCTATCGCAACCGTTTTTAGAAATTTTTACTGTTGGTATGTACAAACCGGGGGTTCGATAACTGTAAGAAAATGCAAATTGATTGGCAAATGCTGGAATAAGCCATTCAATAGAAGCTCCCGAAATGGGGGTTTGATAGAAAAATGCAGTGTTGTTGCGTACACATTGACTAGAAAGCGAATCGATTTTAGCGTCTACTACATACGCTGTGTTTTGAATTTTATTTACTGATTTGAACGTATCGGAACATCCAAAAGTATCCGTAATAGCCAATTTTACATAGAATATTCCATCTTTCTTAAAGTTATGACGAGTAGTGTAAAAGGGTTTAACACTGACGGATGAATCTCCCCAAATCCATGTTGTTTTTGTTACTGCCGCAGAATCCCTATTTGAAGTATTGAAAAAACGAACACCTAGACCAAAACATCCGGAAATTGTAGGATTTGTAAATGAAGCTTTTAGCTCTGGATAAATGACTACCACAGAGTCTTTTTTAACTGTTTTTGTGCAAGAATTAGTGTCGGTTAGTTCAACCGTGATACTATATATTCCCCCATCTTTATCAATGTATTTATGACAGATAATGGAATCTTTAAGCGAGGAAAAATCATCGTTAAAACCATCGTCAAATAGTACATTTCGTTTTTTTACGGACTGATCGTGTTTGAGTTTAACACATACTCGATTTCCATTAAAACATTGGGTGTCATTTAGGATTTCAAAGTCGGCCTTCGGAAGGGGATCTACCTTAACAGAGTCTACTGGAATTGTGCACTTAGTAGATGAATAGGTCACCGTTAATTTAGGCTTCATCCACCCTAATTTTTGGTATGCATGATTCGCATTTTGCTGAATATAGGTGGAACTATCTCCAAAATCCCAGGTATAGGAACTTGCTCCGGATTTGGTATCGGCATAAAATGAGAATGTACTGTTTTGACAAACTTTTGTACCTGCTAATTTGCCGCTGGGTTTCTCGAAAACTTGAACAATAACCGACGTTGAATCTTTGCACCCCGATGTGGATTCAACTCTAAACTTGATTGTTCTGGAACCAGTAGTACTAAAGGTGTAACTTGGGTTGGCAGCCGAACTATTTATACCAGACTCGAAGTTCCAAAAATAGGTTTTGATTTTATCGATAGAGTCTGATATGGTTTTGTTTTCAAAGAGCGTTTGCAACCCAGCACAGGCATTAACGTAACTAAATTGGGCTATGGGCGTGGTGTAAACGGTAATGGATTTAATAACTGTATCATTACACCCTGAGACACTGGAGACAATTAACCGTACGTTGTAGGTACCGCGTTTACTGTATAAATGCTTGGGAGCTTGAGAGGTATCGGTATTAAAAAAACCGGAAGATGGATCTCCAAAATCCCATTCATAGGATAAACCAATTACCACAGAATCCGCAGAAAACGAGACATTTTTACCGGTACATTTTATGGAATCATGAGAAAAACTTGCACTACATTGCCCTTTTAGTACATTGGAGGAAAAGTAAAAAATGCAATAAAAGACAATAGATAAAAGTATTTTTTGCATTGTTCGCATTTTTTCAATGACTCTAACAAACTTAATGGTAAAGATCAAGAAAAAAAATACAGTGTTTTGTTTGCTTTTACGAGAATTAAGATTGCAAAGTGGGGGATGCAATGATTCTTACGAATACTTGGAGCGTTAGCCTTTGATTACCTGAAACTAAATGATTTTTCTGAAACTGGGACTAGAAATCAGCGATAAACTAAATAGCCAGAAAACTCATGGGAATATTGTCGCTTAATTGCTGAATACCACAATTCCATTCAGCAGTTTTTCCATTTCCGATTGTTGCGAAGAATACAAATCTTTTACAGTCCACGTTATCAACTGGACGGATCCTTGGCTGGTAGAATAATAATACCCATAGAAATCAAATTTAATGCCTTGCAAAGTTCCTTCCAATTGCATCATCAGCACTTTTAATCCATTTACTGTTCTGTATTCTTCTCGCACTAATTCCAAATCAGCCGAAGCATTTTGGGCATTCGTAAGTGCTGCTCTTTTCAGTGTTTCCAATGGAAATTCTACTTTTTCAGTAATCATCATCCCGTAAACGCTCTCCCCTTTTAAGGTAAATTTGTATTCTTGGGGTTCATTGCCTTTTGAAATTGTCCACTTTGTGGGATTTAACCATACGCCAACATTCACCACTTTGCTCTTTAATAAAAATGTGGAATTAACATCCTTTTTAAACGGAACACTATTCTGTGGAATTTCGGTAGTTCCAAACAGCTGAGAATTTTTTGCTTGTGATTTCCAAGTTCCGTTTTCGTACAACATTACCTCATCTCCGTTTTCTGTGATGGCTTTGATTTGTGCTGTTAGCGTGATTGCAGTAAATGACAAGCCGATAAATAGTGATTTCAACATATACGTTTTTCGAAAACAATAATATCCATTATTTATTGATTATTAAATAATTTATTTGACAGGAGTGTTTTATTTCACCTATTCAACAGATTGTATTTCCGGTTTGACCGAATTGACTTAAAAATACGAAACACACGATAGACATGTACAATTTCAATATCTATTGCCCTATTTCCATGACTAAATCCCAGAATTTCGGTGTATACTTGGAGCTTCATCATGAATAAAAGAAGCGCGATTGCTTTAATATTTCTTTGTTGGTCTTTTCAGGTAGTTGCGCAAAGTTTGGGCACCTCATCAGATGATCCCAAACCGGCTAAACTTGTATTACCCGAGTGGGTTAATCACTTGGTAAACGATACTGGAAGTTCTGCAAAACCTCGATTTCTGTTCTATCCAACCATTGGATTTTCTCCGGAAACGCGATGGGAGTTTGGAGCTAGCGGCTTGGTGGTGTTCCATTACAATAACGATACCACGTTACGACTCAGTGAGATCAGTGCCTTTGGGTTTTACACCGAAATGAAACAGGTAGGACTCTGGATGGATCATGCGATTTATGGAAAAGACAACAATATCTTAGCCTTAGGAAAAATCAGACTACAAAACTACCCATTAAAATACTACGGAGTTGGCAATAATATCTCCAAGCACCCCATCGCCGTAGTTCCTGCAACCTATTACAATATTCGAGAGCGATTGGTTTATCGGTTAAAAGGCAATCTTTTCACTGGTTTAGAATTAGATTATCAGCATTTATCCAATCCTACATTTCAATGGGATGAGTCGGTTGCAAACAATAACAACCCTATTCCTCGGGGTGGGTATGGCAGCAGAAATTTGGGCGTTGGTATGGGTTTATTGTGGGATTCCCGGCATAATATTTTGAATGTTCGTGAGGGTTTTTTGGCCGAATTGGCCTATTTGCATTACGGAAATATTTTTAGTGAGTCTTTCCCGATGAATACGCTGTTTTTAGATGGTCGATATTTTCATGCCGTAAAGAAAAACCAAGTATTGGCGTTGCAAGTATTGGGGCAATTCTCTTCCGGCGAAGTGCCATTTAATCAGTTAAGCATGATGGGCGGAGAAATGATGATGCGTGGTATGTACTTGGGAAAATACAGAGATAAACAGTATTTAGCAGCCCAAGCAGAATATCGGTTTTTACCTTTTGGGTTTAGTAAACGATTGGGAGGTGCTGTTTTTGCCGGTGTTGGAAGTATTTCTTCTACTTTACCTACTGCAAACTATAAACTAACGGGCGGTGCTGGTTTGCGTTATTTATTATTCCCGAAAAAAGATATTTTCACCCGATTAGACGTCGGTTTTGAAAAGTACGGTTACGGAATCTACTTCTATATCGGCGAAGCGTTTTAAGCCCTGATTTTATTTACTGTTAATTTTCAAGCAAGGGGTTATACATCATAATAGCGTTATTTTCGGAAACAAGTTCTTCTTGTATTTCTCCGGTTTGACGATTGGTAATCCGTTTCCAGATTTTATTGTGCCGGGTATAACCGCCCCACCACTGTTGCTGAAAATAATGATCCGATTCAAAAACTTCGTATTTTACTTGTAAATCTCGATCGCAAACAATCTCACCGAGTAAATATTCACCATCAATCCAAACATTTAGCTGAAAGGTATCAGAAGTTTTGTTAATCCATTGTAGGTCGATGTAATTGTAGGCCAAGGTAGCTCCGCAGGCAAAGGGTATGGTTCGATTGATATCGGGAAAAACATCGTATCCATGTCGCCACCGTTCCGTAATCTGCATGGGTGTATGAAGCACCATCCAATAGAGCAAATTGCCTAGTTGGCACAATCCACCGCCAATGTCTGTAGTAATTTTTCCGTTGTGCAAAGCCAGTCCTTCCAAATATCCCTT
>CANGWH010000096.1 GCA_947457565.1 Flavobacteriales bacterium | reverse complement strand
TTCTGGAATCCTCCCTGAATCATCTGTTGACCAATAGCGCTACTCTCCGCAAAGTTTAATTTGCACCCCAAGGTGTAGAAAGCAACGGAATTCGACATAAGAAATTAAAATGCAAAGATAATTAAAAGGGAATTAACCGGTGAAAGCGTTTGCTGCGTCGTAAGCACCAACCCAAATTGACATTAAAACACCATGCAAAACTCCAAACACCAAGTGCCAATAAACTTGCCCGTTCCTGTAATCGGCAATACCCCTGCGGGTTGACCTTGACCATCCACGTCGGGTAATTTAAATCTTCTACCACCCATATCGGAACTGTTGTCAGACCGAGGATTCATGTTTAACACGGAACACTTAATATTCACGTTATACCCCATCGCGTACCCCCTAAATTGATAACCAACTACACCTTGTACATCAAACCGAGTAAATGGCAAATTCTGCCAAGATCGCAAATACACATCTTTATAAAACGGTTCCTTATTGGGTCCAACATACAGCTTAGACTGTAACAGCAACGACGGTTGTAATCCGAATTGGATGTTTCGTTTCTTTTCATCGCCAGAACTGCTTAAACGGTATTGAGCAAGCAATGGAAAATCCATGGTTACCAACCCAATTTGGGAATAGGCCGAAATAGAAACGCTATCCAATATCCGTGGATTGGCGAAATTCCCTCCGCGCAAACGCAAATCCATACCGGTTTGCCAACCCCAATTGGATTTCCGTTTATCGGGTCGTTCAATGTAAATACCCGTCATAAAACCCACTGAGGGCCTGGGATTTTGCAATTCCCCAGCAATAAAACTGTTCACGGCTAATCCCATTTTTAATCCATAATTGGTGGGGTTTCTCCACTCCGCATCGGCGTTTGAGCCATCCACCTGTTGGGCATTGGCTGTTACCAAAACAGACATACTCAATCCCACAAATCCCAATTTCAGCAACCCCAATAGTCCGGCTGGAAGGAACACTGTCCGCCCTAACACCTTTATTCTTGAGCTCGTTTTCATAACCTAATTAACGTATAAAATTGAATTTCTGTTTTATATGGTCTTCCCCTTCAATGCAACGGCTATCGCCTGATCCATCAATCGCTCGGCGAACGGACGGGTATAATCGTTTAAACGGGTTACCGCATCCAATATTGCATTTCGATCCGAATCCGAATTTTCTAACAGACTCCGTAAATCGTTGATTCGTTGCTTGGTACCCTCCATTTCTTCCTCACTCAATAGCGCATGATTCTTTTCTATAAATCGTTCGGCCGTATACACCATCTGCTTGCCCTCGTTGATGGCCTCTTGCACCATGCGTTTTTCCACGTCTTCCTTGGCATGCACAAATCCGTCCATCAACATTTGCTCTACTTCCTGATCCGATAATCCATACTGGGGTTTGATTTCGATATCCTGACTAATTCCACTGCGTAATTCTTTGGCTTTTACCGTTAACATACCGTTGGCATCCAACACAAAAGCCACTTGAATTTTCGGGAACCCGGCCGGCATTGCAGGAATATTCTTCAGTATAAACTCCCCCAATTTGCGGTTTTCAGCCACCAATTCGCGCTCACCTTGAAAAACGGCAATGCGCATATTTACCTGACCGTCCACCGAGGTGGTATATTCTCGAGCTACCTTGAACGGAATTTTTGTGTTCCTTGGAATAAGCACATCCATCAATCCACCGGCAGTTTCGATTCCCAAACTCAATGGGGTTACATCCAGCAATAACACATCGCTTCGATTTCCACTCAGCACATCCGCTTCGATAGCTGCCCCCAGGGCCACCACTTCGTCGGGGTTGATGGTTGAATTCACTTGCTTAAAACCCATTTCCTCTTGCAAAAACTGTTGAATTCGCGGAAATCTTGTACTGCCGCCTACCAACACTACTTCATCAATTTGTTGGGCCGATACCCCCGCATCCCGAAGCGCAAACCTGACAGACTTCTGGGTTTTTTCGATTATTTTTTGGGTGCACGAGCATAATTCTGTGTAGCTCAACGATAATGTTGCCACCCCTTGTGCCCCGTCCGATGGGGGTTCATCCAAACGTTCTTCCCTAACTTGGAACAATCGGGACGATGGATTCCACCATAATTTTCCGCGATATTCCTGATCCAAATTACTGCAAACCCAGCGTTTGGCTTTTTCTGCAGCCAATCGAAACGACTGTATCGTTGCCGAATCCGCTTGATCGTACAATGCGCGTAAGGAGGGATTTCCCTGTAGCCAAAACTCCATTACCGCCCTATCTAAATCATCGCCGCCCAACGCCGTATCACCGTGAGTGCTCAATACCTCAAACACTCCGTCCTCCAAACTCAATATGGAGACATCAAAGGTTCCCCCGCCCAAATCGTACACCAAAATATTCTTGGCCGAAGTCTCGGTGGATGTACCTGTAGTTTTATCCAATTCCGCCGTTACAGCGTTGGAATCAACAGAATGCTCCTTGTTCGCAAGGTCCCCCGAAATCCCGTACGCCAAACTGGCCGCCGTGGGCTCATTTATAATTCGCAACACCGGTAATCCCGCAATTTTCGCCGCGTCCCGAGTTGCTTGTCGCTGACTATCATTAAAATACGCCGGCACCGTAATCACCGCACCGGTAACCTCCACATCCAACTCTACTTCGGCCTTCTCCTTCAATCGTTTTAATATAATGGCGCTCAGTTCGATAGGGGTGTAATATTTACCGTCTACCAGGATGCGCACCAGCTGCTCGTTGTTATCGTCGATAATTCGATACCCCAAATGCTCCGAAATCGTTTGTACATCGGCATAGCTTCTTCCCAACAATCGTTTCACCGAAAAAATGGTACGCTGCGGATCGGTCACTAAACCGCCTTTGGCTTCGATACCCACCACGGGTTCTGCACCCGGAGGTAAGGCCACGATCGAAGGGACTAAAGCCCCCCAGCGGTCTTGAATAATTTCCGCATTCCCTGAAGCTGGATTCACCCAAGCTACCAAACTGTTGGTAGTACCCAAATCAATCCCTACGGCAATCTTCTTTTTTGGGACCGTTTCGTCCTTCATCAATCCACCCGACGCAACGTTTATCTTAATCTTGGCCATACAATTTACAAAAATACGGCTTTCCATTTCGGCAAACCCAAAACATCGATGAGCTTGACTCCTTTTTGCATGAATTTTATACAAAAGTTCTCCTTTTGATGACGAAGCTTACACAGTTTTTTCATGACGATTTTTTGACAATCCAAACAACCCCTTTCCCTACCCCTACCAGTAATTTTGCAGCACCAAATAAAAACAAGAAATGAAAAAAATTGCATTGTTTTTTACTGCAGGATTAACCTTCGCAGTCTCTAATTCTGCCTTTGCGCAGAGAACCGATACCATCGTTATGGGTCAGGGATATGCAAATTCCGTTTATTACGACATGGAAAAAGGGACGAAAACACCCGCTGCCATGAACCAATGGCATTTGTCACACACAACGGTAACGCGCGACAACTGCCTTAAAATTAATCACATGGCAGGGTTCGAGGTGTATGCCTATCCCAATGGGGACAATAAAGACTTCGCAACCATGGATACTGCGGGTTGGAAATCTTGGAGAAAATTCTATAACGATATCCACGAGCACGAAAAAGGTGCCTTCATGCAACAAAAAACAACCATGTGGGATTTCAGCTGGGGCGTTTACGATCCAAATACCAAAGAAGTAACCGGCGATTCGTTGTACCTGTTGGTATTAAGCAACCCTGGATTCGGCACCACATACATTAAATTCATGCCTATCAAGCAGTTAATTAATGGTGATTTCATCTTTATGGCTGCCGCCTTGGATGGAAGTTGGGATTTGATAGATACGATGTTCCAAGCCGATGGTAGAGATAAAACCTATAAATACTATAATTTCTATACGGGTAAGGTTCAACCTGAACCCAACCGCAACGATTGGGATATTCTTTTTACACGCTACTATGCCCCAACTACACCTCCCGGTGGAGGAACCCCAATGATGTACCCCATCGTGGGAGTAGAAAGTAAACGTGGTACCCGGGTATCTAAAATTACCGATGCAAGTTGGACCGATTTTAGTGACTTTTACATGAAGAATGCAATGAAAGTAGACTCTGCACTTACCCAAGGCAACGCGTTATCCGTAAGCAAAGATTTAACCAAAATTGGGGGCGATTGGAAGTCTTACGACAACACTACCCGCGTTTGGACAATCCAGAAGCAATGGTTATATATTGTTGAATCGGTAAATATTGCTACTACCGGTAATGATACCAGTCATTATTTCATGAACTTCGAAGACTTCAAAGGAAGTGCTACCGGTGAAGTGATGATTAACACTTCTTTATTAGCAAGAATTCCAGGTTCTGTTTCTAAAATCAATACATTAAAGGCCGAGGTTTTCCCTAACCCCGCCGCAGAAGCCCTAGTAGTTAAATTACCCGAATCGCGTTTCAACACCAGCGCCATCATCGTGGATGCTCAAGGTAAACAACTGATGCGCACGGAATTGCCTGCCAACAGCGACGAATACTTCCGATTGAATACACAAAACTTAACGCCTGGTATGTACACCTTGAAATTGCAAGACAACCAAGGGAACACCAACAGCTTCCGTTTTGTAAAAATTTAATACCCACTTTTAACTTTATTAAAAAATGCAAAAACTGGCAGGAATAGGATTAGCACTTATGCTTATTCCTGCCGGTTGGAGCCAAACGGAATCCAGCACTTCGGATTCCATGGGCATAGACCGAATCGATCCCGTAATTATTACTGGAGATGCAGGCGCCCGAAAAACCTCAGATCTGCCTTTCAACGCTTACGTAATTAGTAACAAAACCATCAAAGAGATGGCTGCTCAAAATTTGGGCGATGTGCTAAAGTATCAATCCAATATTCTTCAATCCCAAGACCCCGTGCTCGGTGCTGGGATATCTATGCAAGGCCTTGGCGGACAATCGGTAAAAATTCTCATCGATGGAATTCCCATGATTGGCAGACTCAACGGAAACATTGATATCGGACAATTGTTGGTTTCTCAAGTGGATCGCATCGAAATTATCGAAGGCCCCATGAGCGTTATGTATGGTTCCGATGCCGTAGGTGGCGTGGTAAATATTATTACCAAAAGTCCGAAACATTCCCAATTTCAGCTCAACTCCTTCCAGGATGTCGTATCCAATACCAACGCCGATGCTTCCATCACGCTAGCCAAAGGTAAAAATACCGTTGGGATCAACTTTGGTAGACAGTATTTCGGAGGTATTGATTTTGATACCACTACACGCAGCTACAACTGGAAACCAAAAACAAAAATCCTAAGCGGTTTGGAATGGTCGATCCGAAACAAAGACAAAATCCATCACCGAATCAAACTAAACTATTTCACCGAGCAGCTGTTAGACCGTTCCAATGCGGAATTCAATCTGGTTTCAATCTCCGGATACAACAATCGTTTTTTTACCAATCGAGCCGATTTTTCGCACCATACCTTTATCAAATCGGCATTAAAAAACAACGAAGGCGGCGATTTACTTTCGCTGCAATTTTCTAATGGACTCAATCTCTACACCCGTTTCAATCAATTGTGGAAACGAAATCTGGTTACCGGTTTTGAGGAACTGAGCAACCCCAACGACATGGATACCACCGTGAATTTTCAATGGAATTCTCGGGCGGTGCTATCGTATAAACCATCCAGCAAACTATTATGGTCTGGCGGTTACGAGGCCAATGTAGAAACGTTACAAGCCAATCGAGTGGCGAGCCAAAAACCCATCACAGATATCGGAGCCTATGCCTCTGTTGAATATAAACCTGTTCAGCAAATAAGTATTAGACCCGGGGTTCGATTCATTTATAACAGCATGTTTGGAGAATCGCCGTTGCCAAAATTATTGGGGGCAGGTTGGAAATTAGCGCCGGTAATCCCTTCGCTACAGCTGAGGTATTCCGTTTCAAGACACAGCACCCTACGCGCTTCAGTAGCACAAGCATTCCGTTCGCCCACCATCAAAGAATTGCATTTCTTGTTTGTGGACATCAACCACAACGTGCGAGGTAATCAAAACTTGCAGCCCGAATTAGCCAATAGCGTGCAAGGGAGTTTTGATTATCGACATAAAATAACCGCTTCCCAAGGAGCTACTTTCACGGTAAAAGGGTTCCATAACCGAGTGAAAAACCAAATTCAATTGGGACTAATCGACGCAACTTCCCTCCTCTATCAATACATAAATATCGGTAAGGCTCAATCCTACGGGGGCAGTGCGGAAATTCTCTACAGCAGTCAACGGTTCAACGGCTCCATATCCGCCACCCAAGTTTTCTCAAATACATGGATTACCGACACCTCCAAAGTGAACGCATGGAATACCTTACAATTGAGTTTTTCGGGCTCGGTTACTTTCCCAAAATACGGCTGTCAGGTGCAATTATTTGGTAGATATAGCGGCAAGAATTTCATCCTTACCCCGGAAGGAAAGTCGTTTGAGATCAATCCCTACGGACTAGTAGATTTGAGTATTAGCAAATCAATTTCCATCAAAAAAACGGGCTGGGAACGAAAATCATTGAGTATTCAAGGGGGGGTAAAAAATCTGTTGGGGGTTACCCAAATTGCTGGAGCAGCCATTACCGGTGGTGTTCACGGAAATAGTTCGGGAATGATGAACATTGGTACCGGTAGAAATCCTTTCTTATCCTTAAATTTGCAATTCTAAATGAAAACGGCACTTATTCGCAACTTCACTTGGTTCATAGCTCTATGTATTGTGCTATTGTTTCAAGCCTGCGAAAAACCAGAAGCTCTTTATCCCGCTCCTGTAGCGTCCAAAGGACTGCAAATCAAGTCGTTCGCCATGGGCGAGAATTACGAAAATCAATTATTTTTCAATTTCGCCAATCAGCAAATGAGCAGCAGTGCCCACGGCAGTTGGCACTTGGGATTCTCTTCCTTCGGAGAAAAACCGCATATTATCATAAACGGGGGATTAAATGCCTATGTTACCGTAGCTCATTTTTCGACCTCCGACTTTGCTTCCATTACCACCAAAGACCACATAAAATCGGCCAATTGGCGGTTTGATGACCCATCGGGCTCATTGGATTCTTTGGCCTTTGGACCTTGCTATTCCGAGCAGTTGCCCAGCGGGGAATATTCCGTAAAAAGTGGCTTGTTTATCATGGACCTAGGATCCACCATTCACGACAGCATCCGCTATGTAAAAATCAAGCTCAACAGTATTTTGGGCGGTGCCTACCATTTCCAATGGGGTTATCTCCACGAATCGGCTCCACGCAAATCGGTACAAGTGAAAATCGACCCCGACTACAACTATTCTTACTACAATTTCCATCAAGATGCAGTGGTGATGAACGAGCCTGTAAAAAGTAAAGAATGGGACATTGTCTTTACAACCTACAAAGATGCCGTTCCCGATAATCTAGGCGTGATTTATCCCTACGTTATTCGCGGGGTCTTGGTAAATCCTCGCAATGTGGA
>CANGWH010000095.1 GCA_947457565.1 Flavobacteriales bacterium | reverse complement strand
TTTCTAACCTTGTCGAAAATCAGTTTTTTTTGCTCTTGTTCAACAATCTGAAATTCAAATTCCGGAAAGTTTAATGCTTGCATCGCAGTAAAGGTACAACAGGATGGCCAAACAAATAGAAACCGTTGCCAATTACTTAACGTTGAAAAATCATTTTCAACAAGGCCAATTTGCACCTGTGATTTTGCTTCAAGGCGATGAAGTTTATTTTATAGATGATTTAACCAATTCGCTGGAATCAGTGGTGTTAAACGAATCTGAGAAGAGTTTTAATCAGACTATAGTTTACGGAAAAGAAACGAAAACCAATGATTTGGTGGGGATGGCACGCCGGTATCCGATGATGAGTAATTACCAGTTAATTGTGGTTAAAGATGCTCAGGAATTAAAAGACTTGGACAAATTAGAAGCGTATTTAGAAAATCCTTTACCATCAACAGTTTTAGTGCTAGCGTTTAGAGGGTCAAAAATTGATGCAAGAACCCGGTTTGCCAAATTATGTAGTAAACATATTTTATATACGGCTGATAAGCTAAGAGATTACCAAATCAAAGAGTGGTTACCCAATTTCCTTCGTATGCGAGGAAGGAGTATTGATACCCAAGCGGTTAACTTGCTGTTAGACTATTTAGGCTCTGAGTTAGGAATAATTCAAAACGAATTGGAGAAGGTGATGATCAGTGTTAAAGAAGAGTTTATTAAAGTTTCCCATATAGAAGCGCATGTAGGTTTCAATCGGGAGTACAATGTCTTTGAATTACAAAACGCTTTAGGACAGCGGAATTTCAATAAATCTGTGCAGATTGCCCATCAAATGGGTAAGAAGTCTGATAAGGGCGAACTGATGCGTGTTTCTTCCACCTTGATGGGCTATTTTTCAAAAATTTTGGTGCTTAAAAATTCTGCAGTTACTTCTGAATTTGAAGCGGCAAAAATATTAGGGGTGAATCCTTTTTTCGTAAAAGACTATGTTACGGCTTCCAGAAATTTCCGATTAGAAGACTTGGAGGTTGTTTTCAACTTGTTGAAATTAATGGATTTGCGAATGAAGGGCGTTCATAGAGGCGCAGCTAGCGATGGAGATATTTTATTGGAAACAGTGTTGGGGGTATTGCGGGTAGGTGAGGTGGTTGCAAAATACTAGGTAAAACTTTTGTATTTGATTTCTTCATTGTATTTCAACACTTCGTTAATTTTCGTTTTATTTGTAAAAACTAATCTAATTACAGAATGAAGAAGTATTACTTATTGGCTTTTTCGGTAGTAACCGCTTCGGTACTTACCGCTCAAGTTCCTTTTTCGGTAACAAATTCAGCGGGTGCCCCGCAGAAGGCGAGTTCCGGAAAAGTTTTTACTGATGTAGCTCCCACAAAACAAGATTTTAAACCATCCCAACAGGTTCAACGAAGAGAGGTAGACCGCAGCGGATTTATTCGTATTGGTTCTAGTTACTATGATTTACAAACCAACTACGCCATGCCCCGTCGCATGGTAATGCATGGTGATGGTGCTGTATCGGCTGTTTGGACAACCTCTACATCCGATGCAATGGGTTACCCAGGTCGTGGTACTGGTTATAATTATCGCAACGCGAGTAAGATTTGGAATAAGTCTGATTCTACCCGCGTTGAAGCTAGTGAACGTACAGGATGGCCATCGGTAGGTGTTCTTTCGGACGGTTCGGTGTACACTATCGGGCACGACGCAACGAACGGAGGGTTTTATCTTACTAAAAGTTCATCCTCTTCTTCTAGACCATCAGTGACTACCAATATTTTGCGCGAAGCTCCATACAAACCAATTTGGTCGCGTGCTGCAAATAATGGGGATACTATCCATTTGATTTGTTCATATACCGATTCCGCTGCACCTGGAGAAGCTAGAGCTCCTCGTAGAAATGGAATTTTTGCACCGATGGTTTATAGCCGCTCACAAGACGGTGGTGCTAATTGGGATATCCAACACATCATGTTGCCTGATTACGATAGTACGTTAACAGCTAATGGTGGTGCCGACCAATACGCAATCGATGTTAAAGGCAATACTGTTGCCGTAGTTAATGCCGATTTATTGCAGGGTGTGATAATGTGGAAGAGTTTGGACGGTGGTAGTACTTGGAAGCGTTTCTTGGCAGACTCATTCGCCTATGCGCCGTATGACGCAAAGCGTTTAATGCCAGATACTCCCTTAACCAATGATGGTACTGTTGATGTTTTGATTGATGGAAATGATAACGTGCATGTATTCTGGGGTTTAGGTCGTGTATTAGATACCGATACTAGCGATGAATCCTATAGTTTCTATCCAGGTTTACAAGGTATTGTTCATTGGGACGAGGCAACCAACAAGCAAACAATTATTTCATCCGGCGCTGCTTTTGATAACGATGGAGACGGTGCAAATGCACTTGAGCAATCTACGTTTGCTTCCTTACAAAACGGAGCTGTACCCGCAGGTATGTCTACCGTAGCAAGATTGGGAAATACATCGGCTATGCGTCAACCTAGCTCGGGAATAGCGGCCGATGGCACATTGTATTGTATTTTTAGTGTACCTGTAGAAGGTGTATTGAGTGATTTGGGTGCTAACTACCGCGATTTAGGCGTAGTTTATTCCGAAGATGGCGGTGCCACTTGGTCTGCTCCTCAAAACATTACTCAGGTTCGCGATATGGAAGATGATTTTGGTTGTGTTGCAAAAACAGTAAATGATTTCTTGCACGTTATGTGGCAACAAGACGAAATCCCTGGTACTAACTTACAGAATAACCAGTCTGGATTTGGTAATCACCCAGTGAACCTTGGTGTAATGTACTACCAAGCAATTCCAGTGTCTGAAATTAAAGCAGGTACTATTGGGCACTATTACGGTTTGAACACAGAAGAACCCAACACCGGAAAAGTAATGGTAGTTAATCAAAACTATCCTAACCCATTCCAAGGTTCAACCGATGTCTTGGTTTATTTAACTAAGCCAGGTAGCGTAAATGTTGAAGTTAGAAATGCAATGGGTGCATTGGTTTCTACTCAAACCTATGATAATTTAGCCAAAGGCAATCACATTATTTCTATTAATGGGGAGTCTTTAAGCACTGGGATTTACACCTATACATTAATCAGTGGTGGAAGCTCAGTGAGCAAGACCATGATGGTAAAATAATTGTAAAGAATTTGTTCATTTCGAAATCCCGGTCTAATAGACCGGGATTTTTTTTTAACTTTGACATTCGTGAAAACAAATCATTGGTATTATTGGATTACCGGAACATTGTTTGCAGTTTTGGGACTGTTGATGGTTGTTTTGGACTCCACACTTCCTATTATTCCAATTCAATTGGCTATGGCTATGGATAATTATTTTGGATGGGTTTTGTTTGCATGGGGATTATTTCGCGGTGTGAATGGGTATTGGTTGTATAAAAAATCTCTCAGAAATCAATCCATAGAAGCGGAGGCTGCTACGGATGTTTAATCGGAGTTTTTTGTATGCTTTAGGGTTAGTTTCGGTTTTGATTTCTAGCTGTCTTGATATGAATCACCGAGGCGCCGGAAATGATATACCCACCAAAGGGGAAGTAACCATGCATTTCGATCGAAGTGATTCCTTCGTAATTGAACAACTCATTCATCAGTTCGAGTTGGAATACCCCCAAGCCAAGATTAATCCTGTGTATTTATCGCACCAAGAGTTACTTGAATTACTTAATAAAGGAGAAATAAAAGGAGTTTTTTTACATCGGTCGTTTACCAATGACGATAAAACGGTATTAGGCAAGAAAAATATTAAAGTCCGATCCGTTATGGTATTTAAATCATCATCCGCATTTATTTCTAATAAACAATTAGACATTACACCAAGCAAACAGCAAATCATTGATTGGCTTGCCGGTGAGAATACAATTGCCGCTCAATCCTTGGCATTGTATGGCAAGGGTGGCCGATTTTTAGAATCAATAGATTCGTTGTTAAAACTTCAAGGCAAAGTGCTGAAACGAAAGATACGCTCTTGTAATTCGCCGTTGGTAGTAATTAATCAAGTTAAAACAGACCCTCAAGTATTGGGTGTTTTAGGTTTGAATTGGTTATCCGATGATGGTGATTCCTTATCCCTTGCGTTGAGAAAACAAGTTAATGTAATAGCGTTTGCACCAGAATCCTCCATTAGGGTTAAAAATCCTCCGAAACCCGCAACCAGCGAAGCCTCCAGTGGTATAGCTGCATTCACTGATGTATATCCTTTCCAAAGTCAAATAGCCGATAAATCCTATCCCTTCATTGAGCCAGTTTGGGGGTATGATGTACAAGGATATTCAGGATTAGTTTCTGGTTTTCTATCGTTTGTTTGCTCCCATCCAGGTCAAGTATTAATAAAAAAATCAGGATTATACCCTGCATTACCACCCCATCGGACCATAGAATTACAATAAATACAATTTTTTTTCAATTTGATAAAACATAATCCATTGTTTAATAGTTTTTTTGCAGTAAAATGAAAAAGTTAATTTTTTCCTTGTTGGCGATAATACCTTCATTGTATGCAGGGTTGTCGGCGCAATCGTTGGCTGAAGCTCAACGACTTTCTCGAAACGAACAATTTGAAGATGCAGATAGTGTCTTCCGCGTATTGATTACAAAAAATCCTAAGAAGCCAGATTTTTATTATTATGCTGGTTTGAATTTGATTTACAAAGGGGATTCTGCTGGTGCATTGTCATTATTCGATGAAGGACTAGCAAAAGCTCCAACCAATCCGTTTATCTTGGTAGGTAAGGGGCATATGGCTTTGAGAGCGGGTAATATTTCTGCTGCAGAACAATTCTTCACCAAAGCCTCAGCCGCGAAGAAAAAAGTGAAATTGGTAGTGCACAAAGAAATCGCTCGTTGTTATTTGCTGGTTGATTTTGGAAGCAAAGACCAAATATTAGCGCATGCTAAAAAGGCTTTTGAAAACTTAAAATTGGCTTCTGAAACCGATATTGAGGTGAATTTATTGAGAGGTGAAGCGTTGAGTATCATTAATCCTTCAGATTTGTCTAACGCAGTGGTAGAATACACCATAGCAAAGAACAATGCGGAAACGGATCCTCGACCTGTTACCATGGAAGGAAGAGCCTATACCCGTGTAGGCAACTACTTAATGGCTACGGCAAAAGCAGATGATGCTTTAGCCATTGATAAGGAATTTGCACCAGCTTATCGTTTAAAAGCAGAAGCCTTTGCAAAAATGAAGATGCGCGATTCGGCCATTTATTATTACGAAGAGTATTTAAAGAGAAACAATAATTTTACCGCGCGTAAGTTTTACGTGGTTACGTTGTTTCAAACCAGAGATTGGGATAAAACCATCGAACAAGCGGATGTTCTATTAAATCAAAAAGATAATGCATACGTGCGCGGTATCAAGAGTTTTGCTATTGGTGAAAAAAATGATGCCACCAAAGAACTATTGAACGAGGGGATCAATGAATTTACCCAGTTCGAAAACAATTATGTAAAAGTTCAAGGCAGAAAATTATCGGCAACGGAATCTTACTACAAAGCATTGTTATATGCTCGAGTAGGTGATGATGGAAAAATGGAAACAAGTTTCAATGTGATTTCTCCTGTACTAATGGATACTGCTAAAGCTGCAGAACGCATGTACACTCGTATGCAGGATGTTTATTGGAACGCTAAACAATACGATAAAACCTATCAGGTGATTGAAATGAAAAAGATGAAGTTGAAGGATTCTTTGAATATCAAGGACATGTTCTACGCAGCGGTTTGTTTAACACGTATGGAAAGACACCAAGATGCATTGGGTTTGTATCAGCAAATTGTTAAACAAGACACCAATTACGTAGATGGATATAACAGAATTGCTACTACTTGGGCTGTTTTGGATAGAAAAGATACCACAGGGAATGTAACTACGGCATATTTAAAATGGATCAGTAAACTAGATTCTGCTGCGTTAACGGTTCCTAGAACCAAAATTGATGTTGTAAATGCGTATAAAAATTTAGCGCATTATGCATTGCAGAAGAAAGAATACGAAACTGCTATTATGTATTGGGGTAAAGTGTTAGCCATTAAGCCCGATGATACTGCGGTTGCTGAGGTGAAATTGAAGTACGAAGATTATGTGGCTAAATTGAAAAAACGTTCTTCTACTCCTGCTAAAGGCACTCCTGCAGGGACATCTACTACTACTACTACTACTACTACTCCAGCCGGAAACACCGGTAAAGGAACCAAGTAAATATGTAATTTTTCACACATATTAAATTCTTGACGCCCGATTTCTAAAATCGGGCGTTATTTTTGATAATAATACCCAAGAATAGAAGAAATTGGAATAAGCCCATGTTTAGGATTGCGTTAATATTAATATGGTTAATTTCGCCCTGCTTGAAGGCACAGTCCTACGTGAATTCGATGGCTAAAGGGGTTATGATTCAGGTGGTATCAGTGCCTTTGCTTGAGCAGTTGCCGGGGTATCAATCCAACCAAAGAACATTATATTTTTTGATAAGAACTGCCGATTTATTGCGGGCAAATCTTCGGGATAGTGCCTTTAATTCTGTAACTAGTGTTTCTACTTTACCTACTTTAAACGATAAGGTTGAAACTACTGAACAAAAGCCCTCTGTTTTTCACCAATCCAACGCCTATGTTACAAGGAATTACTCCCATTTATCTGGATTGTCCAGTGTTCAACAGGAGCTAGAAAAAGTACTAGAATGTAGAATTACCGTTTTGGATATGGATTTAGGATTATTGCATTTCCAATGCAGTAATTTGGAAAAATGGAAGGTGTTTTTGGATGGAATAGAGTTCTTATTTAATCAAAATTGGCGATTAAAAGTGCAATACGGAGCCGATGTTTCAAGAAGACAACGCATACCCAATGACCCTGAATTTAATCAACAAAAATACTTGCAATCCATACAAATGCCCGATGCATGGGATTACGGAGTATCATCCGTAACTCGCGCGGGAGATACGGCTATTATTGCCATCATAGACGATGGCGTTGATACCGGCCACGTAGATTTAGTGCCAAATTTGTACAGAAATTTCAAAGAAATCCCCTGGAATGGTATCGATGAAGATTCCAATGGCTATGTAGACGATTATTGGGGGTGGAACGGTGGTGATAATTCACCCTTGATTTTCAATCGAGAATCAACCCGGTATGGTCATGGAACATCGGTGGCATCGGCCATGATGGCCAAAGGAGATAATAACAAAGGTATCAGCGGACTGCTTTGGGATACCAAATTGATGATTACCCACTGTTATCCAACCAATGGAGGGGCAGCGGATGTAGGTGTGGTTAATGCGATGGTTTATTTGTTCAATCAGAAGAAATTGTATAGGCAGTCAGGCGGTAGGAAAGGGGCAAATATTGTAGCCGTAAATATGTCGGTAGGGGTAGACAATGCATTTCCTTTTGAATTTCCAATCTGGTGTTCAATGTACGATTCCTTGGTTTCGGTAGGTATCATGTGTGCGTCTTCAACAACTAATTTAAATAT
>CANGWH010000094.1 GCA_947457565.1 Flavobacteriales bacterium | reverse complement strand
TACAAACATATTTTCTCTAAAAATAAGTATTCAACTGAGTCCCAGTCTTTGCGTTTGAATTATATAATTTGTCAAATTTCTGTTGGGAATCTTGACCTGGCGGATAAATATTTAAAAGAGACAAATTTAAAATTGGTGCCGAATGACATAAAGTGTGAATATGTTATTCAATTATTTAGAATAAATGTGCTCAAGAAGGCTGCAAACGTGGACAGTTTATACATGATTTATAGGGAGGAAATTTTGAAAAATTATTCAATTTTCCTATCTAGAATTGGTGATGAACTTTATAAGTTTGTATGTCAGTTTCCAAATAAATCGAAAATTATATTGTCTGATTTGGATTCTATAAAAACTGAAGATTTTAATTTAAAGTCTAAATATTTTTCTTTATTGTTAAAATACAAATTAAAAAGAGTTGAGGGAAAAGATCATATTGGGTTTGATATATTGGAAAAAGCTAATTTGATGATTTTTAAATTAATGAATGAATATGATTCTACTTCAATTTCGGATGTAGATAATAAAATATATATGATTAATTTGGAGACAGATTTAAAAATCAAGGATAAAGAATTGGAATTGAAGAGAGTGGAGAATAATGCAAGAAATAATTTATTAGTATTGGGGACATTAATTGTTATATTGATTTTAATCGTTGTTTTTTTTGTGTTAAAGAATAAAAATATTCAATTGAAAAATACTAATTTAATTGTCAAACAAAAAATTAGAGAAAATGAATATATTTATACTCAGCAGGCTATGCAAAATAAGATAAATACTCTTTCTAAAATAATTGTATCGAAATCAAGAGAATTAGCTCGTGAAATAAAATTAGGGCCTTATACAAATGAGCCGGAAATTAATAAATTGATACAAAATTTAGAGCAAATGAGTTTAATTGACTCAGCGGTTGATACTGATGAAATCAATGAAATACTGTTGAAGCAGCCAAATTATCTTAATGCTTTTAATGATGATAATTTGTCTAAATCCGAGGTTAAAATTCTAATTCTATCTGTTGAGAATTTTAAATCAAAAGAGATATCTACCTCGTTAAACCTATCATACTCATATGTAAGAAACGTTCAAAGTAAACTAAAGAAGTTATTACGTTTGAAAGGAATTAATAGTTTTGTAAAATTGTCTGAGGCTTTCAAATTTTGATTTTATTATTACTCTACTCGTTATCAATTTTTATATGTAGTATCCCGTCTGAAACAAGTTGTCACATGTACAACTTATAAAATGAAACAACAAGAAGAACAAAAGCAGAGGCATAGTCAAAGAGATTAAGTAGTACCTCCCAAAGTGCGAACTGTACTGCGCACTGAAATGATAAAAAAGTGTAAATAATACGAAAAATAATAACTTTCTAGGTTAATTTTAAAATCGCACTTTTAGACAGAATTTGCACTTATCGTTCTTACTAAACATCAATAAACACAGGGAGATAGCATAAAAAAAGCCACCTAAAAGATGGCTTTTGATTGTGCACGCGTAGGGATTAACTTCGCTGAACCCTACTGTTTAGTCCTGCAATAGCAAACGTCCATCGCTACGCGCTGGCTTTTTTTATGGTACTAAGCTCACTTGATCTGCAGATCAGACTCGCTCAAAGCCATAAAAAAAAGTCCTCAACTTTTGGTTGAGGACTTTTGCTCTTGATCGTGCACGCGTAGGGATTCGAACCCCAAACCTTCTGATCCGTAGTCAGATGCTCTATCCAATTGAGCTACGCATGCCTGATTTGTTTAAGATTTACATCAAAAACGTATTTCTTAAACGGGTTGCAAAAATAAGAAGAATATCCCTAAAAGTCAAAAAAATATCGGAGAAAGTAATTGCCGAGATTTTTTTTATGCTTGAATCTATTTGATTCACAACTCCTACCTACCCAACAAATCCCCTTCATTGAGACAACACTGTTTTTGCGATAAATGCAAAAAATTAAGCCCTTTTTATGAGAGTGTGTATTTTTTATCTATGTACACAATAATAATTTTGTGTCATGAATAAAATCAGGGTCAACATAACCATTTCTCCCCTTGTCCATGAAAAATCAAAATACTGGGCATTGCGAGAGCATAAAAGTTTTAGCGAGGTGGTTGAAGACCTGGTATTAAACTACTGTATGTCAAAGGAGGAACAAACCAATTTAACGCCAAAAGAATCCAACGCACCGATCGCAAACAATGAAAATCCAAAAATCAATAATTCGACAAAAAAGCCAGCTCCCATTGAATTATTGGAACCTTTTACGGAATATTCACAGCCTATTTATTTGCAAAAAATCCAAACTATCGCCGCTCAATTATCCATTGATAGTCAACAAAATGTACTGCGATATATGGAATTTATCGCTCAGGAAGACAAAGTCAATTTAAAAACCACCATGCACGGAGCACTGAGAGATAAAATTCAAATCGCACCTGACTTCGATGAACCGTTAGAACCATTCAGCGAGTATATGCCATGAATCTCATCTTAGATACACATATTATATTGTGGTATTTTGGCGCAGATGACAAACTATCCGATGAACTAATAGGTATAATAGAAAATCCAGAAAACACTATTTTTATTAGCCACAGTTCTTTATTGGAAATGTCAATTAAAATTAGCCTGAACAAACTACAATTACATACAGATTGGGCCCATTTTTTATACTTGATTGAGCGCTGTGGTTGGAACTTCCTGCCCATAGATATCCAAGACTGCACCCAATTGAGTACCCTACCCCACCACCATGGTGATCCTTTTGATAGGATTATTATTGTTCAATCCTTACGTAAAAACATTCCTGTTATTTCCACCGATAAACAATTTGACTTATACGGCAACGTTCGATACCTAACTGATAATAAAAAAGCATTGTAATTGTTGTAAATTGCACCTCTTCCAAATTGTATGAAAAAACCAAGTTTATATATAACTACAGCAGTAGTAGTTACCGCTTCAATCAGCGTATCCTTGTTTGCAAACAGCTTAGATATCAGTAAAAAGAAAAAACCTGCGCCTGCATCTGCTGCTGCTGCAACTCCCGCTGATGCAGATAAGAACAAAACAGCTACCATTGAAAGTAAAACCAAAAACTGCATTAAGCTACCCGGTTTGTTTACTTTATACAGAGATACAACCGATGGTAGACTATTCATGCTTGTAAACGATAGTCAACTTAACCAAGAATTCATCCATTTCACCTACACCGAAAACGGCGTAATAGCCGCAGGCCATCACCGCGGACAGTTTAGAGGGTCTCGAATTTTTACGATCAAAAAAACCTATGGAAATCTAGAGTTTGAACAGGTAAACACAGCCTTTTATTTCAATCCCAATAACGCTATTTCTAAAAGTGCAGAAGCCAATATTTCAAACTCGCCATTGGGATTCGAGAAAATTGTAGCCGAGAACAAGAAAACAAAGGATTATTTAATTGATGCCGATGAATTGTTTTTATCCGAGAAACTACACCAAATCAAAGAAGGTGGAAGACCTGGATCGGAAGGATTTAAATTAGGCAACTTAACCAAAGGAAAAACCCAGTACAACCGCATCAAAAACTATCCGGAAAATATGGATTTGGTAGTCCGTTATGTGTATGATAACCCTGCACCATCTGCCGGTGGTGGTAACGAGGTAACCGACGAGCGATCCGTTAGCATTTTACTGCAGCACAGCTTGTTACGCATGCCCAAAAACAACTTCCGACCTCGTTTGGACGATCCTCGTTTGGGTTATTTCACCGAGCAGGTAAACGACATGACCTCCACGGAATCGGCCAATTACAGAGATTTGATTCATCGTTGGAACCTAGAGAAAAAAGATCCTTCTGCTGAAAAAAGCGAACCCGTAAAACCCATTACTTGGTGGATCGAAAACACTACTCCCAAAGAATACAGGGAAACGATTAAAAAAGCAGCCTTAGAATGGAACAAGGCTTTTGAACCTTTGGGATTTATTAATGCGGTTCAAGTTTTTGAACAATCTGATACCGCTTCTTGGGACGCCGGCGATATTCGCTATAATGTGTTGCGTTGGACGTCATCCCCCAATCCTCCCTTTGGTGGTTATGGCCCTAGTTTTGTAAATCCACGTACCGGCGAAATTTTGGGTGCCGATATCATGTTTGAATTTGTATTCTTAACCAATCGTTTCAAATTTGAAAAAATATTCAAAACTGGATTACAGTTTAACGAAGGTGAAAACCAAAACGAAACGGAGGAATTAAACACTAACCAAATTTCCCATCACCTCGGCAGTTGTTCTGCAGGTGATCATTTGCATGCGGAAACCTTATATGGGCAAACATTATTAGCTGCTGCTGCTGCCCCCGAAAGCGAAAAGTCAAGATTGATTGAAGAATCTATTCATTATTTGGTATTGCATGAAATGGGACACACCCTTGGATTGATGCACAACATGAAAGCCTCTCAATTGAATACGCCCGAGCAATTGAAAGACAGAAATCACACCCAAGCCAACGGCTTAATTGGCTCGGTTATGGACTATCCCGCCGTTAATATTCACCCCCAAGGCAAACCCGTTCAATTCTGTCAAACAACTCCCGGACCTTACGATAAGTGGGTAATTGAATATGGATACAGCGTAGGAAGCGCCGATGAAAAAGCTGAAAAAGAGAGACTGCGTAAAATTGCTGAAAAAAACATAGATCCTTCCTTAACGTTTGGTAATGATGCCGATGATATGCGAAATCCCGGCAAAGGGATTGACCCGCGTGTAATGGTGAATGATTTAAGTTCCGATGCTATTACGTATGGTTTAGAACGCGTTCAACTCACGCAATCATTAATGAAAAATTTAAAGCCTACAGATTATACAGGCGACGCCGGATACCAAGAGTTAATTTCTACATTCGGTGTATTGAGCGGCAACTACAGCACCATGATGGGCGTAATTTCAAGATACATTGGTGGTGTATATGTGAGCAGACCTCTACCTGGACAAGCAAATGCACCTTACCCCTACACCCCTGTTTCCTACGCCCAACAAAAGCAAGCATTGGACGCTTTAAATCAATATGCATTCGCCCCAAATGCAATGGAAGTTCCTGCCGATATTATTCCATACCTTCAAACTCAACGACGTGGATTTGGATTTTTTGCCAAAGAGGAAGATCCAAAATTACACGCTAGAGTAATGGCCATGCAAAGCGGAGTATTAGACCATGTATTAAACCCTAAAACATTATTGCGTATAACAGACTCTCGATTGTACGGTAACAGATTATCCGTTCAAGAAGTTATTGACCAATTAACAACAGGTATTTTCTCTGCCGATTTAAATACACCTACCGTTAATACCCATAGAATGTTATTGCAAGAAATGTATGTAAGTCGATTAATCCGCATGGCCGATAAAGAAAGTAAATCCGGTTACGATGCCATCAGCAGAGCTGCCGCGTACTCAAATTTATTGTCGATTCAGAAATTGCTTAAGACATCTCCTGGCATTTCAGCGGAAGTAAAAGCACATCGTGCATTTATTTTATTGAATATCGAAAAGGCGTTAGACGACTAAATAGCTTATACGTTGATATTCAACAATCTACGAAAACAACAAGACGGGAGAAGCTAAGAATCATTTGTGTAGATTTTTAGTTTTATTCCTGAGTAAATAAAAACTGCTAAACTTACAATGAGCAACAACAATAAACACCAAGGTCTTGGTGCCATCATGCTGGGAATTTCCATTGCTTTTGGAGCATTGGGAGCGCACATCTTGGAAAAAATACTCACTCCACATTACTTAGATGTGTGGAAGACCGCTTGTTTGTATTGCAGTTTTAATGCCTTGGGGTTGCTGTTTATTGGCAGCAGCTCAGCAATACAAAAATCAGAACAAAAAACCCCAATCACTTTGATAATAATTGGGGCTTTTGTTTTTTCTGTTAGTCTTTGGATAGTAGCCTTAAACAAACAAATCCATCCATCAATCACTAAGTTAGCTATTATTACCCCTTTTGGAGGATTAGCTATGATTGCTGGATGGATTTGGATTGGTGCTAGATTGTTACGTTCTAAAAAATGAGAAAGTGGTTATTTCTCTATTAAAACACTTCAAACACTGTTAATCGCTAATCGCTATAAATTTCTAATTTATTGGCCCATTCCCGCTGGCAACTCAGACTTGACAGATTCTGGGTTTCCAGGAGTAACTTTTCTCAATTCCACCTTCCAGATAGACACTCCATAAGCATCATTGAAATTTCGGAACATTCTTGACAATTGAGGATAATCGTTATTAGAGAAAGTAACTTCAAACACTGAACCTGCTGGTGCTTTCAATATGGCTTGTTCCACTGGTGTTAACTGCAAACCCGATGTTGTACCGATAAATGGCTTCTTATCTTTATAAGAATCGATAATTACATTACCTGAACCTGTAGACCATTTAACATAACATTCCACAGAATCCCACGCTTGAGGAACAGGACCATTCCCTTTGGTAATCATCTTCATGTATGCTTTGGAAGGCAAGCTTTGTACGCCAGACTCTTTGGACAATTTTGCCATGTAATCCTGGGTTTCTTTTTGCAGCTTCTTGGTTTTCTTTTCTTGATTAGCCATAATATACCCTTGATATATCTTGCTCATTTTATCTTCTTTGATTGCCATCAAAGAATCTTTACCGGTTAAACCATCCCGTATACCACGGATAAATGCTCCGTAATCCAAGTTTTCAATGCCCTCCTGGCTCATACGTTGAGCTATTCCATATCCATAGATATAGCTGAACGAATCCTCAGAAGTTTTAAGGTCTTTGCTGGTGTTAATATTCTCACCGCAAGCAGCCAGTAACACAACGGCAACGGCTGGAATAAACTTAATATATTTCATTGTTTAAATTCAAAGTTAGGCGTATAGTTCTACTCTACGAGCTTTTATCGAATCGTCTTCAGCATATTCTTCGTAGGTCATGTACTTGTCAATTAAACCATTAGGTGTTATTTCAATAATTCTATTAGCAATGGTATTGATGAATTCTTGGTCGTGCGAATGGAACAAGGCAACCCCTTGATATTCCACTAAACCATTGTTTAATGCCTGAATACTTTCCAAATCTAAGTGGTTAGTAGGTTCATCCATCAACAGTACATTGGGGTTTTCCATCATCATTTTACTCAACATGCATCGCACCTTTTCTCCCCCGCTCAACACCGTACACATCTTTTGAGTTTCTTCTCCGCTAAACAACATCCTGCCTAGAAATCCGCGTATAAAGGTTTCATCCTTTTCGGTAGAATACTGGCGCAACCAATCCACTAAGTTTATTTTCTCTGTAAAATAATGGGCATTTTCATTGGGTAGGTTCGACATTGTTACCGTTACCCCCCAATTCACCTCCCCTTTCGCCGCTTTAGTCTCGCCCCACAACACTTTAAACAAGGTGTTTAACGCCATGGTGTTTCTAGAAATAAAGGCAATTTTATCTCCTTTATGTACCGTAAAATGAAGATTAGAAAATAACTTTTCTCCAGATTCGGCGGTGAAAGCTAAATCATCCACCGTTAAAATTTGATCGCCCACTTCTCTTGATTGCTT
>CANGWH010000093.1 GCA_947457565.1 Flavobacteriales bacterium | reverse complement strand
GTAAAGTTGAGTGCGGTTGGCAAAGGGTATGGGATGTTTGATTTTTCAGGGGTTGACAATGTTATAGAGATTGTGGGGAATGGCAAGGAAAATGGGGTTGTTTTACAGTTGGAAGGTGGAATTGATTTGAGGCATGGTATCAAGGAGCTTTCTATTTTGGAATCCGATGTTTTCTTGGGTAAGTCGACGACGGTGATGCTTAGAGGTTCAATTGAGATTCGTGAGAGTTTATTGGGCAGTAGAAGTTGGAGTTTCCGTAGTGCCAATCGATGGTTTATTGATTCTGGCAGTGTGAGTTTGCGCAATAATTCCGTGGAAGGGTTATCAGGGGGTATTGTGTTGGGGGGTAGTACGGTAATTGAGGAGATGGAGGACAATCGTTTTATGGATAACGACACGGGTTTGGTGTTAGCATTGGATGCCTTTGATTTACGTAGCAATCGATTTGAGGACAATGAAATCGGGGTATGTGTAAGGGGTGATGGACGGGGTAAAAAATTGGTATCTCAGGGTTATTGGTTGAACAATTCTCGGGGATTGGTTTTTGAGTCATCGGCGGATTTGGCAGGCAGTGCTTTGTTTTTGCGAGAGAATTATTTTGTGAGTAATGGGTTAGGATTGTTGAATAAGTGGGGCTCTTTGGGTATGAGTTGTTGCAATTTTGCTTACAACGATACTGGGATTTCACAAAAGGGAGGAGTTTTGGCGATGGGTTGGGGCAGTGGATTACGTTATGGTAGTGATACGGTAGCCTTGATGAACAATACGTTTGATAAAAACAATGCAGCTCATTTGTTGGTGGACAGTGTTTCTGTATTTTGGCGAGGTAATAATAATTTCAGGATGGATAGAAGTTATTCAGCGTTAAGGCCGATGGTGCGAGGCAGTGTGACGAATGGGGTATTTTTGGGTGCGAGTGGTTTGATTTCGATGGATATGGGCAAGGTGCATTTTTGGCCAAAATCATCGGTTGGATTTTCGCAGGTATTTTCGAAGCACATGCAATTGATGCAGGCTGGTAAAACCGTTGGTGGGGAAGGTGTATTGATGGACAGTTTGAATACATCGTGTTATTTACCATTGCTGGTTTGGAATGGAGATAAGTCGAAGGATTTTAATGATTTGGTATCGGATTCGGTGTTTACGTTAGAAAAATCGGGTCCCGTTGTGGTTAGAATTTACGATTTGCAGGGCAGATTGTTGGCCAAGGATGCTGATTTTAAGAAAATAAGCGCATCTGTATCGCCTGGAATTTACTTGGTGGAGTGGGAGTTTGGGCACGGAAAGGAAATAAAAAAGGTATTGATAGACAAATGATAAGAATAAACCCGCGTACCCTATTAATTTTGTAAGATGAAGATTACGTTTTGGGGTGCTGCTCGACAGGTGACAGGAAGTATGCATGTTTTGGATTTGCCGGGGGGTACGCGGGTTTTAATTGATTGTGGTTTGGATTATGAAAACAGAAAAGAGTTTGAAGCGAAGAACGAACGGTTTCCGTTTGATCCAGAATCTATAGATTTAGTGGTGTTAACGCATGCACATATCGACCATTCGGGTAATTTACCTAATTTAATTCGTCAAGGATTTTCGGGTAGGATTGTGAGTACTGCGCCTACTTTATTGTTGAGTGAATATTTGTTGAATGATAGTTTGAATATTCAGCGTATGGAATTGGCGGCTAAGGAGAAAGCTATTCGCAGAAAGCGGGGTATGAAGGGCAAGAACATTCGGTTACAGCCGTTGTATGCAAAGAAGCATATTCAGGATTTTGTGGATATGGCGGTTCAGGTGGATTACGATCAAAGCTATGTTTTTAACGAGGAGTTGCGATTGAGTTTGCATCAGGCGGGTCATATTTTGGGCGCGGCATCGGTTCGATTTGAGGTAACACATGGGAATGTGGTGCATCGGGTTGGATTTACCGGTGATTTAGGGAATGCTAATTCTAAGTTGGTGCCGGATCCGCATCCGATGGAGGGATTGGATTATTTGGTTTCGGAGAGCACGTATGGGGGTAGAAAACACATGACGGATTCGCGCAGGGCGGAGGAAATACTGTTGGATGAGGTAACGGAGGTATGTGTTCAGCAAGGCGGGAAGTTGGTTATTCCGGCGTTCAGTGTTGGAAGAACGCAGGCGATTATTTTCACGTTGCATCAGTTGTATAGGCAAGGGAAGTTACCGAATATTAAAATTATTACGGACAGTCCATTGGCGATACGCAGTACGCATGTTTATCAGCAGCATATTTCCTATTTGAATGAGGAGGCGCATGAATTTCAGCGTCAGCACGGTGGATTATTTAATTTTCCGTTGTTGCATGTGGTGGAGGATGACCGGGAGAGTGAATTGATGAGTGTAATTGATGAGCCATGTGTTATTATTTCTGCTGCTGGAATGGTTGAGGGTGGTAGGATTCAGATGCATGTTAGGAACAATATTGGCAATGAGCGAAATCGAATATTAATTGCTGGATTTTGTGCGGAGGGTACGTTGGGCTGGCGGTTATTGCAGGGTCAAGATTTTGTGGAGATTAATCACAAATCCAGACCGGTGCGAGCGAGTATTCGAAGAACGGATGTTTTCAGTGCGCATCCGGATCACGAGCAGATGGTGAATTATTTTGAGCAATCGCATGCATCGCGCGGATTGAAAGGTTTGTTTTTGGTACATGGTGATTTTGTACAGATGCAGAAATTAGCTGGGGATATTTCGTTTTGTCAGGTGCATTTGCCTGGAAAGGGCGAGGTTTTTCAATTGAATTAAGCAATAATTAGATTGATATCAAGTCAGCCCATATTGATTCAATTGCTTAGACCCTTGGGTTTTTTGTATGGTGTGGGGGCTTGTATTCGCAGGCGATTGTATTCGGTATTTGGATTACGGAGTACCGCAGCTATTCCTGCTTGGGTAATTGGCAATTTATCGGTTGGTGGTAGTGGTAAAACGCCCTTGGTTATTGAGTTAGTGCGGCGGTTGAAAGACAAGGGTGGGGATGGATTTGCGGTAGCAACATTATCACGAGGTTATGGCAGGAAATCGAAGGGGTTTTATCGAGTAACGGAGTGTGATTCTGCGAAGTTTGGGGATGAACCTTCTGAGTTGTATGCTACGTTGGTAAGCAATTCTGGTGTAGGCGTTTTTGTGGGTGAAAACCGGGTGGAGGCTTTGGCCATAATTAAATCTGAGGGATTTGATTTGGCTTTGTTGGACGATGGTATGCAGCATTTACCGTTAGAGGCTAAGGGTTATATTTTAACAACGGATTATGCGAAGTTGCCTGATAGAGATTTCTGCATGCCGGCGGGAAGATTGCGCGAATTTATGGGTTGCACGGAGGCGGTGGATTTTATCGTTGTTACCAAATGTCCAGGTGATTTGGTAGATTCTCATTTCCTGGAGATGCGTTTACGACTACAAAGTTTGTTAAAGGTGGATTTAAGGGTTGAGTTTGATAAACGAATTTTATTTGTGGGTCAGGGATTGGCTTTTTCAACGGTTTCACGTAATGAGGGTAAATTAACGGATGTGAAGTTGTCTGTTGATGGTAATAGTTTGGGTGAATGTTTTGCCGTTGCAGGTGTAGTTGGTGGTGAAGGCGTGGTAGCAGGGTGGAAGCATTTTATACCGATCGTGGGGTATAAGATTTATACCGATCATTTTACTTTTGAGCGTAGACATATTCAAAACTGGGTTGTTGAGATGAGGCAGAAAGGCATTTTGAATTTTGTATGTACACGAAAGGATTGGATGCGTATTTTTCCGTTTATTGATGATTTTGGTTGTGAAATACAATTTATAGTTGTTAATACTACTCCTGTTTTGTTGGAACCGATGGATGATTTTGAATTTTTATTAAAAGAAATACTAAAGAAATAAGTTGAATTGATATGAAAAAGAAATATTTAAGGGTGATTGTTGGGATATTGTGTTGGATGATGTTAGGGTTATCCGGATGTTCGGTGGACCCATCGGTAGTGATGGATGAATTCAGGAACCAACCGGATAAGATATGGGAGTGGAAGGAAGTACAGTCGTTTGATTTTGACATTACGGATGGCAATTCGTATTACGATGTAAGTGTACAAGCGAGGATAACCGCTCAATTTGCCTACAGTAATTTGTGGATGGTATATCGGCTGGGCTCTCCGGATAGTTTATCGGGTTCGGCGTTAGGAAATCTGGGTTCTAAATCTGCAGGTAGTAAGCAATTTGATGCTGTTTTAGCCGATGAAACCGGCCGTTGGCTTGGTGAAGGAAAAGGCAATTTGCGGGTTTATTCGTTTCCTGTAATTCAGCGTGCGGTATTAAAACCGGGTAAATATCGATTCCTACTTAAACAGAATGTCCGCGTAGATCAATTGTTTGGTGTGTCTGATATTGGGTTGCGGGTGGTAAAGTCCGGTGCTATTTTATAATTAAGGAGTTTATGGTAGTTCGTGGAAATGCGGCTGCGCTTTTGGGCGTGGATGCTCGATTAGTGACTGTTGAAGCTTCGTTGAGTCCATCGTTTGATGGCGGCGGCACTTATATTATAGGTTTACCAGATAACACGGTACGAGAGAGTTTGTATCGTTGTGATGCGGCGATTCGGAATAGTAATTTTGAGCCTATTCGTCAGCGATTGGTTATCAATTTATCCCCTGGTGATATTCGAAAAGAGGGAAGTTCTTATGATTTAACGATTGGGATGGTAATGTTGTGTGCCAGTTATCAGCTGGGGGATATTGGAGCCTTGGAAGATTGGATGATTATGGGAGAATTGGGATTAGATGGAAGGGTTTTGTCGATGAAAGGAGCTTTGTCTGTGGCTATTTTGGCGAGGAAACAAGGGATTAAGCGTGTTATTGTGCCTATGGAAAATGCGAAAGAGGCTGCGATGGTTAAGGATATCGAGGTATATGGTGTAGAGACCTTGCGTGAGGCTGCCGAAATTGTGCGTGGAGAAAGTATAATCAAACCTGTTTTTGTAGAGGCGAGGTCTGAGTTTGAGGATAGTTTTTTGGATTTCGGGGTAGATTTTTTGGATGTTAAGGGTCATGATGCTGCGAAGCGGGCCTTTGAAGTTGCTGCAGCTGGCGGTCATAATTTAATCATGATTGGTTCTCCGGGCAGCGGCAAAACTCTGATGGCCAAGAGAATGCCTAGTATTCTTCCGCCGTTGAGTTTGCATGAGTCGTTGGAGACCACTAAAATTCATTCGGTAGCGGGTAGATTGGTTGGTAAGGGTGGTTTGGTATCACAGCGACCTTTTCGGAGTCCGCACCATACCATTTCTGACATAGCGATGATTGGTGGTGGGGTAAATCCTATGCCGGGTGAGATTTCGTTGGCTCATCACGGTGTGTTGTTTTTGGATGAGTTACCTGAATTTAAGAAGAGTGTATTGGAGACGTTGCGACAGCCTTTGGAGGAGAGGACGATTGTAATTAATCGGGCTAAATACGAGGCGGAATTTCCAGCCAATTTTATGTTGTTGGCCAGTATGAATCCTTGTCCTTGTGGCTATGCCATGCATAATCAGCGGGAATGTAGTTGTAGTGCGGTAGTAATTCAAAAGTATAAGTCCAAAGTTAGTGGACCGTTATTGGACAGAATTGACATACAGATTGAGGTGGAGACCCAGGATTTGGATAGGGAAAGTACGCGGAAAGTAGACAGCAGTGGGGAGGTACGAGCAAGGGTAATTGCGGCGAGGCAAATACAGCGTGATCGATTTTTGGCAGCCGGGATTTCTGGGATTGCCTGTAACGCGGGTATGGGAACTGCGGAATTAAGTAAGTTTTGCGCGTTATCCTCAGTAGGTTCTATGTTGTTAAAGGCAGCGATACAGAAGTTGAATTTGAGTCATCGGGCGCATGATAGAATACTGAAGGTAGGTAGAACCATTGCAGATTTGGCAGGATCGGAATCAATAATGCCGGAGCATATCGCCGAAGCCATTCAATACCGCAGTTTAGACCGAGAATAAAAAACCCCCACTGTTTTGCAGTGAGGGTATGTTTTAAGAGATTTTTTTTGATTATTTCACCAAGGTTAATTCGGAGACAATGTTTGAGGCACCGCCCAATTTGTCTACGATGAACAATACATAGCGAATATCTACACTGATGGTACGCTGTACGTTAGGTAAGAAAGCAAAATCGGAACTGATGGCTTCCCAGTTTCCGTCGAATGCAGTACCAATCAATTCGCCTTTGG
This sequence comes from Flavobacteriales bacterium, assembly GCA_947457565.1. Taxonomy (GTDB): domain Bacteria; phylum Bacteroidota; class Bacteroidia; order NS11-12g; family UBA955; genus JAGKXC01. The sequence continues at coordinate 1,445 of CANGWH010000093.1, read as the reverse complement.
CGTTCATTACGGGTGAACCTGAGTTACCGCCGGTGATGTCGTTATCGGTTAAGAAAGCGGTATGTAGCTCGCCATCTTTATCGGCATATTGACCGTAATCTTTGTTTTTGATTAACTGGATTAACTTGTCTGGAGCGTCAAATTCAAAATCGTTGGGTTTGAATTTTTCAAGCACACCGCGAGCGGTTGTGAAATCGCTGTAGAAAACGGCGTCTCTTGCATTGTAGGGTTTTACTGTTCCGTAGGTTAAACGCATTGTACCGTTTGCATCGGGTGCGAAAGCGGACTTCGACATTTCCAATTGGGCGCTCATAAACAAGCGGTTAGCGCGGTTAAGCTTGGTGTTAACTTCGATTAATCGGTCTTTAAGTGTAACATTGATAATGTCTACATATGCGGTTGAAATAACAAACAACAAGTCTTTTTGTAAGGCAGAGGCACTTGGTTTTTTCAAGAATTTCTCCAATTTCTCTTTGGAAGTGAAAACGGATTTCTTGTAAAGTTCTTGTGCGATGGCTTGATAATTATTGTTGTGTTTTGCAACTAAATCTTTCAATGCTTGTGGCAATAGGGATTGATCTAAATCTTCGAAAATATGCTTAAGAACTACGGCTATTACTTCTTGTTCGATGGGAGCGAAGTATTCGGCAAATAATTCGGTTGTATTTATCTTGGAGGCCAATTTTGAAGCAGCGGCAGATTTTTTAGCCAATAGCGAATCGTACATTGGTTTTAACGAAAGTGCAATTTGCATGGATTGGCTATTGGAAATACCGTCTTGGAAATAGACACTGAACAATCCAATTTTATTTAGCTCGCGGTAGGCTTCATCGTACAGGGAAGTTACTTCACCGTATTTTGACTGTAGGTTATTGTCGCGCACCCATTTTTCGAATGCTTTTTCGGCGTTTTTGCGTGTGGTGTATAAACCATCTTCGTTGGATAGGTCTTTGGCTTCGCCTCCGAATTTATTCCAATAGTTACCGATAGAAGCTAATTGATCTGCATACATCAAGCGAACCTTGGTATCTTGTTTCATGTATTTTTCGTACACATCCATGATATCGCGGCGAAGTTGAACGCGCATTGGACGTTCTTTGGAGGCCAAATATTTGATACCTTCTGAGTAGGTGTAACGGGTAGTTCTGCCGGGGTAACCCATGATCATCGCAAAATCGCCGGTTTTGATACCGCCGATGTTTACAGGAAGATGGTGTTGGGGTTTGAAGGGTTTATTTGCTGGGGTATAATCGGTTGGTTTGTTGTTTGCATCGGCATAAATACGGAACATGGAGAAGTCGCAGGTATGTCGGGGCCAGCGCCAGTTGTCGGTTTCACCACCAAATTTTCCAACATTTTCTGGGGGAGTACCTACTAAGCGGATATCGCGATACACTTCGTAGTACATAGCGAGGTACTGATTTCCGTTATAAAAGGGGGTAATT
>CANGWH010000092.1 GCA_947457565.1 Flavobacteriales bacterium | reverse complement strand
GGGAAGAGAAAAAAAGCAGCCGCACAACTAGGAATTTCCGAACGCACATTGTATCGAAAAATCAAACAATATAACCTTGAATAACGCAATGATTTTCAAAACCAATCCACTGATTGCGATAAAAAAAACCATCGCTAGACAAAGGCTTTTGTTGTTACTCCTAATACTTATAGCAACCAGTTTCAATTCCTGTTTCTGGAAATATTACAGCTTCAGCGGCGCCAACATCCCCCCTGGGGTTGAAACTTTTTCCGTAGATCTATTTGCTAACGAAGCAACTTTGGTAAACCCGCAGTTAAGCATCAATTTCACCGAAAAAATTAAAACAAAATTTCAAACACAAACGAAATTAGGATTGGTTGCACAACAAGGCGACTATCAAATTTCCGGCAGTATAATAGATTATAGAATCGACCCTGCAACTTTAAATGCCGATGTAGGAACAGCGCAAAACCAATTCAGCATAAAGGTAAAAGTTGAGTTTGCATGCCCTAAATACCCAGAAAAAAACACCGCGAAAGAATATTCGTTTTTTAAAATATACGACGCAAATCAGCCCTTTGAAAGCGTAGAATCACCGTTATCGGAAGAAATTACCGATAATATTGTTCAACAAATATTTGCAGCAATAGCCTTAGATTGGTAACTACAGAAATCATGAACGCATCCCAACTGCAATATTGGCTCCAACATCCGTTTGATTTAAACGAAAGCGACATTACTACGTTAGAGCAATTAGCGCAAGATCACCCATATTACAGCATACCGCAGGTTTTAATAGCTCACTTTTATCACCGCACCCAACATCCAAATTCCTCCGTGTGGATTGAAGCGGCAGCCATGAGAATTACGGACCGTAAATGGTTTCATGATTTTTTAATGAATCCAGAAAAACACGAAACTGCATCATCAACCATTGAACCCACGCCTACGCATGATGAAAATAGCCCAACAAAGGCATCACTATTGGAATCTACCATAGAGCCTGATACACAAACTGCTGTAAATATAGATGTTTCAACCGCGAACCTAGAAGAACCATCGGTAAGTGAAAATTCAAAGGAGCAATTAGATGCAATTCCAGACGAACAACCGATCAACGCCGAACTTCCAATCAACAACGAAGCACCGCTGCACTTCGAAACCACTTCTGATACAACGTGGGAAATACAACAAGCCATTGAAGACTCCCCAATACAGGAAATAGAAGACACAACTATTCCAGATATACAACCCCACACCAATGTATTCCATTCCATAAAAACTCAAATCCCAAACCTTAAATACCCATCGTCCAAGCATTCCCAATCGCTGGAAAATGCTAAAGGAATTAAACAGGTTTCTTTGTCCGATATTCATCGAATCCACCAGTTTTACGAAGAGGGCAACAGCTTTTTCGATTGGATATCTAGCAATTACACAACCAAGGAAACAATCAATCCCAAAATAAAACAAGCTGAATCAGCAGCCATCAACCAACCAAACAACCTGCAATTATTTTCTACGAAACAACAAGAAGATAATTCCTCACCTACTATAACAGAACAAATTCAAGAAACCAATGCAATAGCATCCACTCCCATTCATGAGAATTCGGCTAATTTTAAATCCATTGCAGAACACACAGAATTACCAACACTTTTCGGAGAAGAAGCCAATGAGATTAGTCCTTCCAAGATTATCTACGATAGAGACACCAATTCCCAAACTGATGAAATACCCTTGTTTTTTCAGGATTTAGCCAAAGATCATCCCGCAACACCTGAAAAAGCCGATCCCCACGTTCCATTGTTTGGAACCAACCTGGCATTACCAGACCTAACTATACCGGTAATGGATTTCACAGGGCTACCGCCAAATAACAGAAACGAACCTAAAGCAACACCCACCAATCCAACACTCAATCAGTGGATGGCAGGACATTACAGCCAATACAACATTGAATCGGCATTCAACAATACCGCTCCAACCAAAACCACTGACTCCCATTCAGTGCCAGCGCTCCCGATATTTGACCTGCCCTCACTTCCCACTACACTAAACAACAGTAGCTCAGAGACAGAATCAGTAAAACGTAAGCAATCAATTATCGATAACTTTATTAAAAACAATCCTCAACCAACCCCTAAAAACAAGGCTGAATTTTATTCTCCCGAAAAAGCGGCCAAAAGAAGTGAACAGATGCCGAAAGGGTTGATTACCGAAACTTTAGCAAAAATTTATCGCTCCCAAGGCAATTTTGAGAAAGCGATTCACGCTTATCGTCAATTAATGTTGAAATTCCCCGAAAAAAGTAGTTACTTTGCAACCCTGATTGAAGAAATTAAAAAAGAATCACTGACATGAACGTTATATTAATCATTGGAATTTTAGTAGCTGTTATTTTGATGGCTATCATTTTGATACAAAACCCTAAAGGCGGCGGACTAGCATCCAACTTTTCTCAAGGTAACCAAATTTTCGGGGTGGAGAAAACCACAAACGTAGTAGAAAAAATCACCTGGGGTGGTGCTATTTTAATTGTAGTTATTTCTTTAGTAGCTGCAAGTTACAATAGTGAAAAGACCAAGCCTAGCAAGCGTCAGAATACTCAAACTGAAGAGAATTCTGATCTTCCTATGCCTAAAGGTAAATAAGCATAAACTGTAAGCAAAGAAGACCTCTCTTCTTTGCTCTATAATAAAAAGGCTGTCGCATACAATGTGACAGCCTTTTTTTATTCAACCTAAATTTCCCTAGCCGGCAAATCTGGCTTGGCGTACGCAAAACGATTAATCAAACTAGAAGTACAATAGGCATCCAGACCAATACAACTCAACACATTTCCTTGGGATAAATCCACAAAACCATCCTCAGCAATCAATCGCTCCTGAATCCATAAATGTTCAATTCTGCCAATAACTACAAGGGTATTGTTAGCTTTTACGCGATAATGTTCTTCGTATTTTAATCCAACGGAGACAATAGATTCCCCAACAGTTGGCGCAAAAAAACCGTCTTTACATTCTGCGGTAAAACCAACTTCTTTAAATTCAGACTGTTCTTTATCATAGCGAGCCGATGTCTGATGAGCAGCTGCCGCATAATCCGTGGGAACCTGATTTAACGAATAAACACCCGTTTTCTGTATGTTTTCCCAGGTATGTCGATCCACCGAATCCGGCCGAATAACTAATCCTAAAAAGGGTGGATTTGCACCTACATGAAAGACACTGTTAAAAATTGCCAAGTTTTCAAAACCATCCTCACTTTTTGTTCCCACCAAATTAACCGATTTAATTCCTGGCATCGAATTGATGAGCTGCGTACGAAAACGCTTATCCATACTCAAAAAATCCTCCGAACCAAAATGGCGCATTGCTGAAACTGCAGTTAAATCCATAAAGTTATCCTAATTTCAAACTACTCATACCACCGTCTACCGCTAAAATTTGACCAGTAATCCACGAGTTTGAAGGATTCAACAAAAAGGAAACAGCATTGGCAATATCCGACGATTCCCCCACGCGTTGCAATGGGTGCCGTTTGCCACTCGCTTCCACCTTCTCTGGAGTTGATAATAAGCGAGCCGCCAACGGGGTATTTACTAAACTTGGAGCCACTGCATTTACTCGTATACTTGGAGCCAATTCTGCCGCTAAACTCCTAACCAAACCTTCAATAGCACCTTTGGCTGATGCTATACTCGCATGAAACGGCATTCCTTGCGCCACAGCCACCGTACTAAACAACACCACACTCGCTGCCGGTACCGCCTTCAAAGACGGCAAACATGTCTGCAGCGCTTTCACTGCACCAAAAAAATTAACCGCTAAATCCTTTTGAAAATCTTCCAGTTTAAGTCCACGAAATGGCTTTAAATTTATACTACCAGGCGAATATACAACGCCATGCAATTCTGCAGGCAAGTCGGCTGGCAAACCCTCATTCTCCGCATCCCAGACAATGGAATGCGCTCCAGCAGGACCAGAACCACTGCGAGAATAAACCCAAACAGTGTGCCCTTCTTGCAATAACTGCTCAGCTACAGCATATCCTATTCCTTTCGATCCTCCAAAAATTGCGTAATTCATACAATTAGAAACAACCTGTTGATAAGGATGTTTTGATTTGATGACATTCTAATCCATAATCAGAACATTTACAGAATTTTACTATCAAAACATTATATCGACTTACCTTCCAAACGAGCCGCTATATCTAGACCGTGTTTTTTGGCTGTTTCTTTGGCAATCTCATAACCCGCATCTGCATGTCGAACTACCCCCATTCCCGGATCGTTGTGTAACACACGAGCCAAACGTTCTTCCGCATCATCTGTACCATCGGCAACAATTACCATTCCACTGTGAATGCTGTAACCCATTCCAACACCGCCGCCGTGATGCAAGCTTACCCATGAAGCTCCACCGGCCGTATTTACAAATGCATTCAAAATTGGCCAATCCGCAACCGCATCCGATCCATCCATCATCGCTTCCGTCTCCCTATTTGGAGAAGCCACCGAACCCGTATCCAAATGATCTCTGCCAATTACGATAGGAGCCTTCACTTTGCCAGAACGCACGAGTTCATTGAATGCTAAAGCGGCTTTTTTTCGCTCACCCTGACCTAACCAGCAAATACGCGCTGGCAGACCCTGAAAGGCGATTTTCTCTTGTGCCATGGTAATCCAACGACGTAAGCTTTCATTCTCTGGAAACAAATCTAAAATCAGCTTGTCCGTTTCATGAATATCTTGGGGATCCCCACTCAAAGCCACCCAACGGAAGGGGCCTTTACCTTCGCAAAACAAAGGACGGATATACGCAGGTACAAAGCCTGGGAAATCAAAGGCGTTCTTTAATCCACGCTCCAACGCTCGTCCTCTCAAGTTATTTCCATAGTCAAAAGTAATCGCTCCTCTTTTCTGCATTTCAAGCATCAACTCAACGTGCCGAACCATGGTTTTATAACTTAAATCAACATATTTTTCGGGATTATCCTTACGCAAGCGGTCTGCTGCTTCTACATCCATATCCATGGGATAATACCCTACCAATGGATCATGCGCACTGGTCTGGTCGGTTAACGTATCAGGAATAATACCACGATCTAACATCCGTTGCAAGACATCCACCGCATTGCCCAACACACCTATACTTACCGCATCTCCTCTTTCTTTAGCAGCCAAAGCCATATCAATACCTTGATCGATATCCCTTGCCATAAAATCCAAATATCTTGTTTCTAAGCGCTTTCGAATTCTCCATTCCTCCACTTCTGCTACCAATGCAACACCTTCATTCATGGTAATTGCCAATGGTTGTGCACCCCCCATTCCTCCTAATCCAGCGGTTACGTTCAATGTACCTTTCAAAGATCCTCCGAAATGCTGTCTCGCACATTCCGCGTAGGTCTCATAAGTGCCCTGTACAATCCCCTGAGAGCCGATATAAATCCAACTTCCTGCGGTCATCTGACCGTACATCATCAACCCTTTGGCTTCCAATTCACGAAAATGATCCCAATTGGCCCAATTGGGAACCAACTGTGAGTTACTGATCAAAACTCGGGGTGCATTCTTGTGGGTAGGCAATATCGCTACCGGCTTACCACTTTGAACCATTAAGGTTTCGTCCTCGTTCAAATCTCTTAATGCTCTGCATATATCATCAAATGCCTGCCAATTTCTCGCTGCTTTACCCAAACCTCCATAAACAATTAAATCCTCCGGTTTTTCCGCCACCTCAGGATCCAAATTATTATGCAACATCCGGTAAGCGGCCTCCTGAACCCACCCTTTACAATTTAACGTAGTTCCAGTTGGGGATTTCACTATTCTTGGTTGAGATTTTGATTCGCTCATGGGTATTAAAAATACAAAATTACAACCGGAAGGTTTCAAAACCGAAAAGCTCAGTCCAAATCCATCATATTTTGCAATAATTGCAAAAAGTTTCTACAATTTCATCGTCAATTGTATACGCTTTCTGGCCTGATCCACTTCTTGCACCCGCACTTTCACCCGCTCCCCCAACGAAACTACATCGGCCGGATTCTTCACAAATTGATATCCTAACTGAGAAATATGCACCAATCCGTCTTGCTTTACCCCTATATCTACAAAAGCACCAAAATTGGTTATGTTTGTTACGATACCCCAAAGCTCTATGCCCGGACGTAAATCATTAATAGTTCTTACATTATCATCAAATCTCACCGCTTCTGCAACCCCTCTAGGATCCAATCCAGGCTTCAACAACTCTTTAGCGATGTCTTGCAACGTGGGCAAACCTACCCCGTGGCTCTCATCGAGGTACTTTTCCAAAGGTATCGACTTTACCAACGACTCATTCCCAACCAGCGATTCCAATAGCACCCCCATATCCTTGGCCATTTTCTCCACCAAACTATATCGCTCCGGGTGAACTCCGGTTTGATCCAACGGATGTTTCGCCCCCCGGATCCTCAAAAATCCTGCGCACTGCTCAAACGCTTTTCCCCCCAATCTCGGCACCTCGCGCAGTTGGGCACGCGACGAAAAACCACCCAACGATTCCCGATACTCAACAATATTCTTGGCCAAAACCTCACCCAAACCACTAACATATTTTAATAAATGCTTGCTCGCGGTATTTAAATTCACCCCCACCCCATTTACCGCACTTTCCACTACTGTGTCCAGACGCTTCTGTAATAACGACTGATTTACATCATGCTGATACTGACCCACACCGATGTTTTTGGGGTCGATTTTCACTAGTTCCGCCAATGGATCTTTTAATCGCCTACCAATACTTACCGCGCCTCGAACCGTAACATCGTGCTTCGGAAATTCTTCCCTTGCCACCTCGGAAGCACTGTAAATACTGGCTCCACTCTCATTCACCATATAAACCTCAATACTATTGTCCTGGAGCAACGTCGACAAATAATCCCTCACAAAACTGTCCGTTTCTCTGCCCGCTGTTCCATTGCCTATTGCGATAGCCGAAACCCTGTACTCCGCAATAAATTTACTTAATTGTTGGGCCGATGCCTCTCGTTGATTTTGAGGTTCGTGCGGGAAAATCGCTTCATATTTTAGCAAATCACCAGTTTCGCTCAAAACCACTACTTTGCAGCCTGTCCTAAAACCAGGATCAATGGCCATAACCCGTTTTTCGCCCAAGGGTGCTGCCAACAACAATTGACGTGCATTAGTGGCAAACACCGAAATCGCCTCTTCATCGGCTTTCTCTTTTTGTGCCGATAGCAATTCGTTTTCAAGGCTGGGTTGAAGCAATCGCCCATACGAATCTTCCATCGCCAATTTCACCTGATCCGAGGCATCCGAATATCCGTGCAGACAGTGCCTGCGAAGAATCGACATTGCCCTGGATTCATCGGGCTCCACCGATAATTTTAAGAATCCCTGATCCATGCCGCGCATCATCGCCAAAAATCGATGTCCAGCACAGCGCTTCAGAGGTTCTTGAAAATCGAAATAATCGCGATATTTTTGAGCTTCCTCCACGTCTTTCTTGCCCCGAGCATTTTTACAATAAACTACACCCTGTTCTGCAAATAATTCGCGCATTTTGGAACGCAGCGGAGCATCTTCGTTTATCCATTCCGCTACAATATCTCGCGCCCCCTGCAACGCGTCTTCTTCTGTTAATACCACATCGGTAAGAAACGTAGACACCTTCTGCATAAAGCGCGGATCCTTCTGATCCATCATCAGCTTCGCCAAGGGCTCCAACCCTTTTTCTCTAGCGATATCGGCCCGGGTTTTGCGACGAGC
>CANGWH010000091.1 GCA_947457565.1 Flavobacteriales bacterium | reverse complement strand
GAAATTGATCAGGCTTTGCTTGATTTGGATTCTACCGATAACAAATCAAATTTGGGTGCAAATGCAATGTTGGCCGTGTCGTTGGCTGCGGCCCATGCTGCGGCGGACGAGGTTGGTTTGCCATTATACCGTTACATCGGCGGTGTGCATGCGAATGTACTGCCTGTTCCAATGATGAATATCTTAAACGGCGGTGCCCATGCAGATAACAAAATTGATTTTCAGGAGTTCATGGTAATGCCCGTAAAGGCAGACTCCTTCAGTCATGCATTACGCATGGGAGTTGAAGTGTTTCACCACTTAAAATCCGTATTGAAATCCAAAGGATATAGCACGAACGTAGGGGATGAGGGTGGATTTGCTCCCAATATTCAATCCAACGAAGAAGCCATTGAGACGGTGTTAATGGCCATCGAAAAAGCAGGGTATAAGCCCGGCGTTGATATGTATATTGCCATGGATGCTGCTACCAGTGAATTGTATGATGAAAAAACAGGATTGTACGTTTTCAAAAAATCAGACGGCAGAAAATTCACCGGCGAAGAAATGGTTTCCTATTGGGAAGATTGGTGCAAACGTTATCCCATCATTTCTATCGAAGACGGATGTGCCGAAGATGATTGGAACAGTTGGAAATTAATGACCGAGCGTTTGGGAAATAAAATTCAATTGGTGGGCGATGATTTGTTTGTTACCAACGTGAATCGTTTGCAACGCGGTATCAACGAAGGCATTGCCAATTCCATTTTGATTAAAGTGAATCAAATTGGAACCCTTACCGAAACGTTGAATGCGATCAATTTGGCTACCCGCAATCGTTACAGCAATGTAATGAGTCACCGTAGCGGCGAAACCGAAGATAATACCATTGCGGATTTAGCGGTTGCTATGAATTCTGGGCAAATCAAAACCGGTAGTGCTTCTCGTTCGGATAGAATGTCGAAATACAACCAACTATTGCGCATCGAAGAGGAATTGGGCGATCAGGCGGTATATGGCGGAAGCGCGTTTCGTTTCGTATAATCGGGAAATCCGTATTCCATTTTGTCTAAGGAACAAATCGAAAAACAAAAATATTAATGAAATCGGGTCATAACGACCCGATTTTTTTTTGTTCTGTTGGCGAATCTCGTAAATTGCAGAATTGTAATTGTATGAATATTCTCAGTAGCTTTCAATATTCGCGTTTGGCGTTGTCTTCTTATCGAATTAAGTCCTTGTTGTTTACAGCGTTTTTGGTTGTTACCGCTTCGATTTATGCCAATTCTACCCCCACCGTGGGCGTACCAAGAGCAAAATCGGCATTGCTAGAAATTGTAAATAGTGGGAAATGGGCCATTACGGCCAAGGATGTTCAGGAACTGAGAGTTCAAGACATTTATAGCGACGAAATTGGTACGCATGCTTATTTCCAACAGCAATTTCAGGGAATTGATATTTACAACGCAATTTTAGCGGTACATATTAATAAGTTAGGGGCCGTTTATTTTGCTACATCGCGTGCGGTGGTATTACCTACCTCCATCGGCGGAATGCCTAAACCCGGTATTTCTGTTTCAGTTGCCCATCCAACCCAGAGAATTGCATCCGCATCCTTGATTGCTGCGGCGATGGTGCAAGAGGCAGGCGCTCCTTCGTCAGAAAATTGGGTTCACAGGAGCAATGCATCGAACCAAACAAACACAAGGTATCAAGAAAATAAAGGGGTGATGCAACCCGTTTGGATTTCTGAGAATTTGAGCAATAGCAACGATATCGCAACAGCGCAAACCCTTATTCCAGCTTTTACACTCACATTTTTTGATACAAAGAGCAAACAATGGCGCATTTGGATTGTGAATGAGCAAGCACAGAAATTATCGGAGCATTCTTGGACTGTATCCTGCGCTTTGGGTCATCAACATTCAACTGAGAGTTCGCGCAATCAGTGTGCCATGGAACAACGCATGGTACAGGAAAAATCTGTTGGAAGAAGAGGGAACGATGGCGCATCTTACCATGCCTTTGCATTTCCGGTAGAGAGTCCCTTGTATGGTAAGGCTGATACCTTGGTAAATCCAGCAGACGACGATGCTTCCCCATACGGTTGGCACGATGTAAATGGAACCGCTGGTGCAGAATATACCACTACCCGTGGCAACAATGTGCATGCAACCGAAGATGCAAACGACGATAACCAACCCGGATATGCTGTAAATGGAGGTAGCAGTTTGCAGTTTTTATCACCATACAATCCAGCGGAACCCAATCCAGTGAATTACAGGGATTTTGCTATAGTTAATTTGTTTGTAGCCAACAATTTGATGCACGATATCGCTCATCATTATGGATTTAATGAGGAATCCGGGAATTTTCAAAGTACAAATTATACTAATAAAGGAGTAGGTGGGGATTACGTTAGGGCCGATGCTCAAGACGGTAGCGGCACCAATAATGCTAATTTTTCTACACCTCCAGAAGGAACTCCAGTTCGAATGCAAATGTATATCTGGGATGGTGTGAGCTATAAAAGTGTGTTGGCGGGCCCCGGTGGAATCCGCTTTGGTACAGGAATTACCGATGGCACTTGGGGGAAAACTATCACCGATGTGCCTAGCGGTGGGAAGTTGATGTGGGTTAATGATAACAATGCTGCGAAAACGCACCAAGGATGCATGACTTATTCCAACGGTGATTTGATAAAAGGCAATATTGCCGCGATCGACCGCGGTAGTTGTACGTTTGTGCAGAAAGTATTTCGGGCACAGAGTTATGGTGCCACGGCGGTTGTGATTTTAGATACATCGGCTGCCGATCAAACCATTACCATGTCTAGCGATAATTCAACCCAAGCATCCAGAATTACTATACCTGTATTATTTGTGCGTAAATCGGATGCCAATATTCTGCGTCAAATGTTGAATGACAGCAGCTTTACCGTTAGTTTTTACGATTCATCTGCGTATGCAAAGCGCACCGATTCGGATTTGGATATGGGCGTAATTGCTCACGAATACACCCACGGTATTTCCATCCGATTAACCTGTGGACCTTCAAATTCCAGCGGATTAAATAATCGCGAACAAATGGGTGAGGGCTGGAGTGATTTTATTGCCCTTGCGTTTACCACCAAAAAGGGGGATGTGGGTTCAACGCCGCGCGGTATGGGTAATTGGTTACAAGGGGAAGATAAAAATGGTACGGGTATTCGTACCTATCCGTATTCCACCAACATGTCGATTAACCCACATACCTACGGAAACGTAGCGAAATTTTCCGTTGCCGGTCAGACTCCTGTTCATTTCACGGGCGAAATCTGGTGTTCAATGTTGTGGGATTTGTATTGGGATTTTATCAAGGAATACGGTTTTAACGAAGATTTATATCGCGGAACAGGCGGGAATAACGAAATGATTCAATTGGTATTTGATGCCATGAAATTACAAGCTTGTGGACCTGGATTTACGGATGCTAGGGATGCGATTTTAGCGGCCGATGAAGCAAGAAATGGAGGGAAAAATGCAGCAATGATATGGAAGGCCTTTGCTCGAAGAGGGCTGGGATACTCTGCGGCTCAAGGTGACCCTAACAATTGCTCGGATGGGGAAGAAGCTTTTGATATGCCAACATTTGGAAGAACCGAGTCGTTTAACACTGCCGTAGACTCCAAAATACGTATTAGCCCCAATCCTTTTTCCAACGAATTGTTGGTGGAGCCGTCTAATTTGCATGGAATTTTACGCGCCGAAATCTATTCTTTGGATGGAAAACTATTGGCCATTCCTCAGCAGTTGATGGAAGGGGGGGCTGTGCGTTTAAATACTTCGCCTTTATCTGCCGGTGCTTACATTCTCCGTGTTTTCAATGAAAATGGCGAGTATCAGCAGGCCTCTACCGTGATAAAAAATTAGTATTATTTGAATTCCTTATATTTGCCCTTGGTTAATTAGAGAACTGGAGTGACGTATATTCTATTATTTTGTTTGTTGGGTTACCTTATTGGATCGGTACCCAGCGCAGTGTGGGTAGGGAAAACCTTTTTTGGGGTGGATGTTCGTGAGCATGGAAGCGGGAATGCAGGGGCAACCAACGTTTTCCGAGTGTTGGGCAAAACCGCAGGTTCTACGGTGTTGCTACTGGATGTAATAAAAGGATTATTCGCCGCACGGTTATCCTACTTGTACGTAAATACAGTGGATGCTTCCTTAACCTATACCGAAATATTGGATTTTAAAATCATTTTTGGGGTGATGGCCATTGTGGGCCATTTGTTTCCTGTGTTCGCAAATTTTCGCGGAGGTAAAGGTGTGGCCACCTTGTTTGGGGTGATAATTACCCTCAACCCTGGATTGGCGTTGTGGGCAGTATTGGTATTTTTATTGGTTTTCGTACCTACAGGATATGTGAGTCTGGGATCCATGATTGCTGGAATTAGCATACCCGTGCTAGCTATGCGTGTTTTTTCGATGTACCAAACCGGAACAGTTATCTTTACGGTAACCTTGGCGGTGTTGGTGGTGTTAACGCACAAGAAAAATATACAACGACTGATAGCTGGAACCGAGAATCGAATGAAAATCTTTGGTAAAGGCGACAGAAAAAACAAACTCGCGTAAATCAATTTTGTATTTTTGTATATCCAATTGCGGTTGGGTTATCGACCTATGATTCTTCAAAAAATCGACATATTAAATCTAGAATCCGATCCTCTGAGGGAAACCCAAGAGCAAGAGATTTTGGAAATGATTGAGGAGGCGAAATGGGCGATTGTGTTGTACAACGATGAAGTGAATTCCTTTGATTGGGTCATTACATGTTTGATTCGCTACTGCGGTCATACCCGATTGCAAGCCGAACAATGTGCTTGGATCGTGCACAACAACGGAAAATATTCCGTAAAATTAGGGAAATACGAAGATCTTGAACCGGTTTGCACTACCTTGTGCGAAAAGGGATTATCGGCACAAATTGAATTATTATCGGCATGAATAAAGTAAAACAAAATGCATGGGAAGCCATTGCGGACATTTCGGATAATTGCACCCTGATGTTGGGTGGTTTTGGTTTGTGCGGTATTCCGGAAAACTGCATTGCTGCTTTGGTGAAAAAAGGACTGAAGGGACTTACGTGTATTTCCAATAATGCCGGGGTTGATGATTTTGGAATTGGTCTGATGTTGCAGCAAAAGCAGGTGAAAAAAATGATCAGTTCGTATGTGGGTGAGAATGCCGAATTTGAAAGACAGTTGTTATCCGGTGAGTTGGAGGTAGAATTGATTCCTCAGGGAACCTTAGCCGAACGTTGCAGAGCAGCGGGTGCTGGAATTCCAGCTTTTTTTACACCAGCGGGTGTAGGAACGGAGGTAGCCGAAGGAAAAGAAACTCGTGAGTTTAACGGCAAAACATATTTAATGGAATATGCTTTTGATGCGGATTTCGCCATTGTGAAAGCGTGGAAAGGCGATAAACACGGCAATTTGGTGTATAAAGATACTGCCCGCAACTTTAATCCCATGATGGCGGCCGCTGGAAAAATTACCATTGCCGAGGTGGAAGAATTGGTAGAGCCCGGAGAATTGGATCCCAACGAAATTCATACCCCCGGTATTTTCGTTCATTGTATCTTCCAAGGGGAGAATTACGAAAAGCGGATCGAGCAACGCACCGTGAGAACGCGCGAATAAATCATGAATTTTTAGCCATCGCAAGTCCCGCTGCCTTGCAGGTAGTATTTTTGCGATCGAACATGGCACTGCAAAAAGTAGTATTCGCTTCGGCCAATGCACACAAAATAGACGAAGTTAAAATGATTCTGGCTGGGATCGCAGAAGTGGTTTCACCGGCTGAGTTGGGATTTACTCAAGATATTCCGGAAAATGGAACCACCTTTGAGGCCAACGCATTAATCAAAGCACATACTATATATAAGGCTACGGGTTTGGCTTGTATTGCCGATGATAGCGGATTGTGCGTTCAAGCCTTGAACGATGAACCTGGGGTTTTTTCTGCCCGATATGCAGGCGAACCGGTAAACCATGCCAATAATATTCGGAAAATTCTTGATAATTTAGGGCATACACCCCATCGCAGGGCCCGATTTGTTGCAGTGTTATGCGCCGTTGGCTTCAGCGAACAACCCCTGTTTGCTCGAGGCGAAGTTCATGGTGAGATTTTATTAGAGCCCCAAGGCAAGGGTGGTTTTGGGTACGATCCCATTTTTAAGGCCGATGGGATGGACAAGAGTTTTGCTCAGTGCATACCTGAAGAAAAGAATGCAATGTCCCACCGCGGAAGAGCTTGGCAAGCCATGCTCCCAATATTATCGGCCAAAGTACCCGAAATTCTTGTACCTGATTTTTATTATCCATTGGAGGATGAAAGAATTGCTAAGTTTCCCGTGAGTCCGAGGGATACGTCCAAGTTGTTGGTTTCTTCCGGCGATTTACTTAGTCATTCTACTTTTTCTGAGTTGCCCGTGTTTTTGGCATCGAATCGTGCAGACGAATCGGTGTTACTAGTGACCAATTCAACCAAAGTGATTCCAGCGCGATTGCACGGCACCACCGAAAGTGGCGCTGCAGTGGAAATATTTTTATTGGATCCGCTATCTCCGGATTGGCAGTTGTGGCAAGCCATGGTGGGCGGACGAAAGAAATTTAAGGAAGACGGTAGAGTTTTGGTAAGTCACGGCGATTGTGCATTGCAAATAACCTGGCATCACAGAGATAAAGATCAGGTGAAGCTCACGGTGCTGCGGGGAGAACTTTCCATCATGGAGGCGATTGATCGATTGGGCCGCGTACCCTTGCCGCCCTATCTAAATCGGGAGGTAGAACCCGAAGATCGCGAACGATACCAAGCAATTTTTGCCGACACCCCAGGAGCAGTAGCCGCTCCAACCGCCAGTTTGCATTTTACGGAATCGTTGTTAGGTCGGTTATCGACCTCCGGTGTGCAGTTTGCCTCTGCGTTATTGCATGTGGGTGCTGGAACATTTCGACCCATGAGTGGGAATTCGGCATCGGAACACGATATGCATGCTGAGCGTTTTGAAATTTCGGTTGAAACGTTAGAAAAATTGCGCGATCATCCGGGAAAAATAGTGGCAGTGGGTACTACCGTCATGCGGGTTTTGGAAAGCCTGTATTATATATATAGGTATGGAATTGCCGATGCCGAGTTCCTTCAAAGAGCGGTTGCGGATGACTTGGAGGAATTATCCGATTATCGTCAGGCCGATGTTTCGGGGAATTTTTATTGGGTTTCCAAGGAGATGGCCTACAGGCAGGAGGGGGATTTGTTAAATTCTGCATCGGGGAATCCTGCTTCTGGGAATATATCATCGGGGAATTCTGCGAAAGGGGGGTATTTTACAAAGGAGCAAAAAAGCGAATGGTTACAAGTTTTAGTGGATTTGGCAGAGTCTAAAGGCGGAAAATTGAGTGGCCGGACCCAGATTTTTATTGTTCCTGGATTTAATTTTTCGGTCTGTGACGGTATAATTACCAATTTTCATCAGCCTAAAAGTACCCTTTTGATGTTAGTAGGGGCAATGGTGGGCGAGCATTGGAAGGAAATTTACTCAACCGCATTGCAGGAAAACTATCGATTTTTAAGCTTTGGCGATGGATCGTTGTTGTGGCGACGATAAAAGAGAAAAAATATTTCAATTTTTTTTCGATTGAATCGTGGTAAAAAAAGTTGTCTGTATGTGATTGATAAAATGAGGCTTGGTGTTTTTGTAGTGGTATAAAGGGGAGGTAGAAGTGAGTAAAAACGCAGGAATCTCCAACAATTTTAGCGAGTAGTATTTGGAGGGATGAAAAAAAGTACTACTTTTGCACTCCCGTTCTGATAGATAGCAAAGGAAACAAAGCGAAGGTAGAAAAGTCCTACAAAAAGTTTCAGCAAAACGAGTAAGTTCAAAGGCGT
>CANGWH010000090.1 GCA_947457565.1 Flavobacteriales bacterium | reverse complement strand
CGGTTTACAACAGAGGCTTTTATCGATTGTGCATAGGCCTTTGCCTTAGTGTACCCAATTAATGAAAAAGGGGCTATCCCGCCGTCATTATGACAGTTAACGCAATTGTTGTATAAGATGGGGGATATGTGTTCTCCCCATGTATATTGAGAGAACAGGCTATTTGTAGTGATACCTTGTATTATTGTAATAACAAATAAAAAAGTTACTTTTCTTGTAGTATTTAATTTGCCGAAATTATAATTCGAGGCAAATTCTCTTTGTTTACTCTGTTTATTTGATTTCATTGTTAGCAAGCAATTTAGTTTTACGATTTTTAATATAAAAGGACTTTGATGTATTCTTAATATTAAAGACGCAATAATTTGGATTCGGTTTAATTTGGTTACCATAAACGGGAGGAATCGGTTAATTTTGTGGTATTATGCAAGAAAATAACGAGTCACAAAACGCCGTTGATATCGAACTTACCGAGGAAATGGCAGAAGGTACGTACAGTAATTTTGCGATTATTACCCATAGTCAAACCGAATTTATCGTTGATTTTGTTCGAATGATGCCCGGCATTCCCAAGGGAAAAGTGAAAAGCAGAATTATTTTGGCACCACAACATGCTAAGCGTTTATTGATGGCATTGGGGGATAATATCGGCAGATACGAAGATCATTTCGGCGAAATCGTTTTTGATGAAAATCATCAACCTATGCCTCAGAATACGGTTCCCTTTGGATTTGGTGGACCAACGGGTCAGGCTTAATTCGTGGGGCAGACAAATAGGAATTGTTTTTTGAATAATCAATAAGAGTATTATCGATACAATATCTTCTGTACTTTGATAGGATAACGGCGGTTAATACCGTGTAAAGAATTTAAAATTATACCAATAAACTTAGAAAATTATATGACAACCAGTGCTATACAGCGAATTGAAGAAGCCTATCAGGCGCAGTTAAATCGAACATTTTACGCGGCTTGGCCGGAAAATCCTCGCGCCTACGCCGAAGATGCCGGAGCCAAAGGGTTAGAGGCTTTTCAAAAATCATTGGCAAATAACTTTAAAGGACTCGATGATTTGGGTTCGCATCAATGGATAGGGGAAGAAGTATCGCCCTTTTTACAACAAGGATTGGGTATTCAGTATCCAGCATTCACCACGGAGGTATTGTTGGAGAAAGCTACATCGGCTCAACAGCGTTGGTCTAAAACGAGTGTAGAGCAACGAGCTGACATATTGGTGGCTTGTTTGGATAAAGTGTCTGAGCGATTTTTTGAAATTGCCTATGCAACGATGCACACCACCGGCCAGAGTTATGTGATGAGTTTCCAGGCTAGTGGTCCGCACGCGAACGATAGAGCTATGGAAGCGATTTCTATGGGGTATAAGGAGTTGACGCGCTTTCCATCCCAGGTTGAATGGGTGAAGAATATGGGTAAATTTGATTTAACCCTGCATAAAAATTATAAACCCATTCCAAAGGGGGTTTCCTTAGTGATTGGTTGCAGCACTTTCCCTACGTGGAATACCGTACCTGGTTTGTTTGCAAGTTTGATTACGGGCAATGTCGCTATCGTTAAACCTCATCCGAAATCCATTTTGCCGATTGCTATTGTTGTGGCGGAGATGCATAAGATTTTTGCCGATGCAGGATTGCCACAAGGAATAGTGCAATTGGCAGTAGATACAGTTGCTAAACCTATAACAAAGGAATTGGCGGAACATGCTGCAGTGAAAATGATTGATTATACCGGCGGATCAGCATTTGGCGATTATTTGGAAACGTTATCGGGTAAAACGGTATTTACCGAAAAAGCGGGGGTAAATTCTGTGATTTTAGATAGTGTAAATGATGCATCAGCGGTATTTGGTAACTTAGCTTTTGCTGCAAGTTTGTATAGCGGTCAGATGTGCACAGCTCCACAAAATGTGTTTGTATCGGAGAGCGGTGTTGCTACATCGGACGGGCATTTGAGTTATGATGAAGTTGTTTCCGGAATTGCTGCTGCTGTTAAAGGTTTGGCAGAAAATCCAAAAATGGGAGCGGGTACCTTGGGTGCCATTCAGAACGAAATCACGGCGAAAAGAGTAAAAGATACGATGGAATCTGTGGGTAGCGGTGCTGTGGCAGCTGCTTCTGTTGTAGTTGATAATGCTGAGTTCCCAGATGCACGTACTGCTTCACCAACGGTGATTGCCGTGGATGCTGAGGCAGTGAGTACCTGGAAGCATGAGTGTTTCGGCCCCATTGTTTTTGTGGTAAAAACAAAGGATGCTGACCATAGTTTGCAGTTGGCTGCCGAGTGTGCAAGGGAATTAGGTGCAATTACTTGTCAGTGTTATTCGACTAATTCAGAATTTATGGATAAAACCGAAGAGACGATGAATGCCGTATTTACACCGGTGAGTTTTAATTTTACTGGAGCAGCGTTTGTGAATCAACATGCGGCGTATAGTGATTTTCACGTTTCTGGAGGAAATCCCAGCGGTAATGCAACGTTTACCGATGCTCAATACATCAACCGAAGATTTGTTTGGGTGGGCAATCGCCGAATGTAAGTTGAAGCAGACTATTCCATGCAGTGTTTTACTCACATTGTTGGTGATAGATGGATAGATTTAACCGGAATTTTAGCTATGTTGTGTCTGCTTGGTATAAATGGACACTTTAAATAGTTTTGTTTTGGAAAGAGATTAACAATTAAATAAAAAAGGGGCGGAAATACCGCCCCTTTTTTATACCTAAATAGTTTTAAATTATTTGTTACCTTTTAAGCTGATGGTTAATTCGATGTCTTTACCTACAACGCCATTTTTCAATTTAGCTTGTGCTTTTTCGTTCAAGCTCATATTGTCTTTGTCGTAGTTGATACCCCAATCCAAACGGTTGATAGTAACTTTTGCATCGGCAGTAATGCCAGTCTCGGTTACAGCGACTTTAGCAGGGAAAGAAATGCTCTTGGTAGAATCACGCAAGGTTAAGTTACCTGTAATGAAGTGGGTGTTATCACCGTCAGTTTTTGCTTCGCAAGCGCTGATTTCGAATTTGGAAGTTGGGAATTTAGCGGAGTTAAAGAAATCATCGGCGCTAAAATGACCTACCAATTTATCTTTATACTCCTGAGGCATACCAGAATCGGTAACTACAATTTTCGCCATATCGATAACGAAAGTTCCTGCAGTAATATTGCCATTTTCAACGCTCAACGTACCTTCTTGAATAGCAATAGTACCAGAATGTTCGCCAACACCGGCAACTTTAGAACCGTGCCATCCTAAAGTAGAAGTAGCAGCATCAATTTTGTAAGTTACAGCGGCAGCAGAAGCTTGAGCAGCAGAATCAGCGTTACCGGCTTCGGTAGCGTTGCTACCGCAAGATCCTAACACGAGGATGGCAGTAGCTAAAGAAGCGAAAATGAATGTTTTTTTCATTGTATGTTGTTTTGTTTTTATTTGAATGTTTGTTTGAACAAATATAAATTGAAATTTCAATTCAACGCAATAGATACATTAAATATTTTTTACGTTTTTGTTGTGTTACAGCGGTAGTAGAGATAGAATAGGGAGTATATAAAAGAGTTGAGCCAATCGATGTTTGCCAATGATGCTGGGCTAGGGACAACGATTATTCTGTTCCTTTATCGGC
Source organism: Flavobacteriales bacterium (assembly GCA_947457565.1). GTDB lineage: Bacteria > Bacteroidota > Bacteroidia > NS11-12g > UBA955 > JAGKXC01. The sequence continues at coordinate 4,320 of CANGWH010000090.1, read as the reverse complement.
AATCCAAATAATTTCTACGCCACCGTTTTTGTGGTCCAAGAAGCGGGCCAAGGTAAATAAGTAATCACTGAGTCTATTGAGATATTTGATAACGAAATCTGGAACTTCCTCGTTATCGCGGAGGTAAACCACCAATCGTTCTGCACGGCGGCATACGCAACGAGCCACGTGGGCTTGGGCGCCGATAACAGATGCTCCAGGTAGAATAAAGTTTTGTAAGGGGGGCAGTTGCTGGGTTAATCGGTCTATTTCCGATTCTAATTTTTCAATTTTATCATCGCCCAAGGCTTTGGGTAATTTTTGGTTGGAATTGGATGCTGATGCCAAAAAAGAACCGATGGTGAACAAATCGTTTTGCACTTGGCTTAGTAGTATCTCTTCTTCGCTACCCATAATCTTGGAGCGAACTACGCCAATGTGGGAGTTTAATTCGTCCACAGTGCCGTAGCTTTCCACCCGAATATGGTGTTTGGCAACTCTTTCTCCGCCAATTAGTGCTGTTTTGCCGTCGTCTCCTTGCTTTGTATAAATTTTAAATCCCATTCTGCTTCAATAGTATACAATTTAGTACTCGAATTGTTTTAGCCCAGATGGTCTTGGTTTAAGTCCTTGAACTGTTTTGCGGCTATTGCTCCTTCGTATATAATTCGGTAGATGGCTGTTGCAATGGGCGCATTTATAGCATGTTCCAAACATTTATTATGAATTAATTTGGCGGCAAAGTACCCTTCGGCCACCATATTCATTTCTAATTGTGCCGATCTTACTGAGTATCCTTTACCCAACATCGTACCGAAGGTTCGGTTTCGGCTGAATTGGGAATAGCAAGTAACCAATAAATCTCCCAAATAGGCCGCTTCTTTTACATCGCGATGATCGGGAGACAGTGCATTTAAAAATTCATCCATTTCTCGGATCGCCGCACTTACGTATAAGGCCAAGTAATTATCGCCATATCCCAAACCATGGGCAATTCCCGCGCCGATGGCATAGATGTTTTTCATTACAGCGGCATATTCGGAACCAATCAAATCATTGTTGCAACGGGTTTGGATGTAACGGGTTTGTAATTTGTTGGCAAAGGATTGAGCTACTTCGTTATTGTTGGCCGAAACCGTTAGAAAGCTCAATTTTTCTGCTGCAACCTCTTCTGCGTGGCAAGGACCAGTAACTATCCCTATGTTTTCCATCGGAATGCCATGTTGTTGGTTTAAATATCCCGCCATTACTTGCTCACTGTGCGGTTCTATGCCTTTAATAGCCGATATGTATATGCGGTTCACAGGTAAGGTGGCTCCCGCCAACGCTTGGTGTATATAAGCCGATGGTACCGCTAAAACAATGGTAGTGCAGTTGTCTAAAGCGTATTGAATGTTGCATGTGGGATCAACGTTCTCTGTGTGAATTTCTACAGAACTAAGATAATCAGGGTTGTGGTGATTCGTTCGTATAAATAGGGCTTTCTCTGGATTTCGAATCCACCAAATAATGCGATTGCCGTTGTCCGTTAGGATTTTAACCAATGCTGTTGCCCAACTTCCACTTCCAATTACGCCAATCCTTGACTCCTCTGAATTCATGGTTCAAAAAAACATAAGTTTTGTGTGGAAACAAAAGTATTCGTTGGCGATTTTCGCAATTTATATTCCCCATCTCTTGTATACCCGCATAACTACAGGGGACTTTTGGTATTGTTTTATTGTTTTTACAGCGATGCTCTTATTTATAATCGGTTCGATTTACAGCGTTCTTGGGGTTTTTACTTCATCTTTGAGTGCGTTTAATTGGAGTGATTGATATTGTAGAAAATACAATAATTAATTTATAAGTGTATATTTGTTACTCCTGGACAATTGTTTGGCCAACGTTGGTTGCATGAAGCTGGGTTGGTACAACAATGATTAAAAGAAATTTACTGTTTATTTTAGGGTTTAGTTCTGTGTCGGTACTTTTTTCTCAGCGTGTGTCGGTGGGATCGGGTAGTTATACTACAACATTTCCAGGAGCTGATATCGCCGGTAGAAATGGGTATCCCTCTGGCAGCCCTTTGGTTGTTGATTCCTTAAAGTCCAAGCCAATACCCACCAACGACTGGTGGTCGGCGAAATTAAAATCGGCGCATTGCGATAATTTATTCAATTACCCACTCACCATGAAAACGGTGAATCAGGGTTTGGTGGTGAGCTATATTCCGTGGGGGGTAATCAGTGATATTCAGCCCATCGTTATGGGAGTGAAGGATTTGAATGCCAGTTCATCGGTGGTTTCCGGTTACACAGATTGGACGGTAACCATGGAATGGAAAGAATCGACCCGCCGATTTCAAACTACGATGGGGATGGGTATGCCGATGCTTTATTTTCAAAAAGGCAGCTCGGATTCTGCTCGGGTATTGGTGAATTCGGGAACTGTTACGGTAAGCGGAGCTAATTTAATCATAGAGAATGCATACAACGGGGCCGATTTTGTGGTTTACGGTCCATCAGGTACTCAATGGATAAAACGAGGAACTTCTTACATTTCGGGATTGAATGGTAAAAATTATTGGTCGATGATGATGTTGCCGCACAATTCCCCGTCGTTGAAAAACGCGGCGGATACGTTTCAGCGGTATGCGTTTGTGGAGCCGATGAATACTCAGGCGAATTGGCAGTACGTTGAATCCACTAATGTGGTGAATACGGAGTTTGAAATTAAGCCCAGGGTGCATGAGGGCACTGATTCCATGGTTTTGAGTGGGTTGCTGCCGCACCAATGGGCGCACTTGTCTGGGGCAAATCCAACCTATACGGGGCATGTATTTCCAACGGTTCGCGGTGAATTAAAGTTGATTGCCTCCAATCGATACCGGGTTTCGTACACGTTTACCGGGATTTTGCCCACCTTGCCCTATGTTGATTATATGAGTGAGGGTTTTAACCCCATTTCATTGCAGAGCAAAATCGAACAATTACAAAACGAAGGGTTGAGCACCTGGACGGATTCGTACAATGAAGGTCAGGTTATGAATCGATTGATCCAAACGGCTCGGGTTGCCCATGAGATGGGAAATTCTGAAGCGGTATCGGTCATTGTTAAAACGATTAAAAATAGGCTAGAAAATTGGTTGTCGTATTCATCCGGTGAGGTTGCTTTTCTTTTTTACTACAATAAAACCTGGACCAGTTTGTTGGGTTATCCCGCCGGACACGGTCAGGACAACAATATTAACGACCACCATTTCCATTGGGGCTATTTTATACATGCTGCCTCGTTTTTGGAAGAATTTGAACCGGGTTGGTCGGCGAAGTACGGGGCAATGATTGACTTATTGGTTCGGGATGCCGCATCGCCCAATCGAAAGGATGCACTTTTCCCTTATTTGCGAAATTTCAATCCGTATGCCGGTCACTGTTGGGCCAATGGCTTTGCTACGTTTCCGCAGGGGAACGATCAGGAATCCACATCGGAAAGTATGCAGTTTAATTCCTCATTGATTCATTGGGGTATGATTACAGGGAACAAAGCAATCCGGGATTTGGGTATTTATTTGTATTGTACCGAGAAATCGGCCATCGACGAGTATTGGTTTGATATCCAACGACGGAATTTTTCCAAAACGCAAGCGTATGCCTTAGTATCTCGGGTTTGGGGCAATTCCTATGATAATGGAACGTTTTGGACCAACGATATTGCCGCTTCGTACGGTATTGAGTTGTATCCCATTCACGGTGGTTCGTTTTATTTGGCTACCGATAGTAATTATGTACAGCGTTTGTGGAAGGAAATGGCGAAGAATACAGGGATTTTATCCAACCAAGCTAACGACAATTTGTGGCACGATGTATATTGGAAGTACCTGTCGTTTATGGATCCATCGGCCGCACTTAAGCTGTATAACTCTTATCCGAACAGAAATTTAAAGTTTGGAATCTCCGACGCACAAACCTATCATTGGTTGCATTCGCTCAATTCCTTGGGGCGATTTACTCCATCGGTGACTGCGGACTATCCGTTGGCGATGGTGTTTTCAAAAGATGGGAAGAAAACGTATGTGGCGAAAAACTACGGAAAAGATACCTTGAAAGTTATATTTTCCGATGGCTTTAGTTTGAAGGTTCCACCGAGGAAATTAATGACCAGTAGTGATTTGGGTCTTCCTGTGCGTATTCGTTCCGATTTTCAGCAATACTATAAAGGCAGTTCTATTTCTCTGCGAATGGATTCCTTGTTGGTAGAGCCGGATAGCATTCGTTGGTATATGAATTCTACCATTATTTCCTCGGCAGGTAGCAAAGAAACCGTACTGAAAACGTCAAAATTAGCTTCCGGTAGGTATCG